>CAJUMS010000012.1 GCA_910587465.1 uncultured Oscillospiraceae bacterium | reverse complement strand
AAACCATGGCTGGCTTGCCGTGGATTTACCCGATAAATATATTATAGTAGGAGGTCTTATGTTTATTTATACCGTACAATCGGGTGATAATCTGAATTTGCTTTCACGCCGATTTGGGTTACCTGCAAACCGCATTGCCGCTGACAATGCTCTGCGTTATCCCAACAATCTTATTGTTGGGCAGAGCCTTGTGATTATGTCAAATTCAATGCGTTATACACTTAAAGAGGGGCAAACGATGTATTCCATAGCGCAGGAATTCGGAGTGCCGCTTGAAATACTTCTTGAAGCTAACCCCAACGTCAACCCCATTTCACTGCAAGCGGGCGATGTTATCACTATTCCTATGGAGAGCGATGTCAGCCGCCGTCCCGCGGTGATCAACGGCTATGCTTACCCTAATATCACCGAGTTCGCACTTAACTGCGCACTGCCGTTTTTGACATTCCTAAGTCCGTTCAGTTACTCTATAACTCCTCTGGGAGAGCTTATAGCGCCTGCTGCGGACGATCTTATCTACCGTGCCACCAGGAGTGCAGTAATGCCGTTAATGGTGGTGACGAACATCTATGACGGAAGCTTTTCCACCGAGGTGCTGTCGCAGATACTTGCGGACAGCGAGGCTCGTGAGCGACTTATCTCCTCTATATTCTACGAGCTTGACGCAAAGGGATACTACGGGCTTAATCTCGATATGGAGTATATCTCTCCCGATGACCGTGAAAGCTATAACGCGTTTCTTATGGAGCTTTCCGGCAGACTGCACGAGGCGGGGTATATCCTTGTCACTGCCGTGGCGCCGAAATACCGTGCCGATCAGCAGGGGATACTTTATGAGTCGCACGACTACCGCGTTCAGGGAGAGGCGGCGGATTATGTCATTATTATGACGTATGAATGGGGTTATACATACAGCGCTCCAATGTCCGTACAGCCAATTGAGGAAGTCCGCAAGGTGCTCACTTATGCGGTATCGGAGATACCGTCCGAGAAGATACTCATGGGAATGCCGAATTACGGCTACGACTGGACGCTGCCGTACACGCGCGGCACGGCGGCGCAAAGCATAGGCTTCATAGCGGCGACCGACCTTGCGGTACAGCATAACTCCGAGATACATTTCGATGAGATTTCGCAGACGCCTTACTTTAACTACACCGAAAACGGTACACGTCACGTCGTGTGGTTTGACGATCCGCGCAGTATCGACGCGAAGCTGCGGCTTGTCGAAGAATTTGACCTCGCGGGCGCGTCGTGGTGGACAATAAACCGCTGCTTTGTTCCGAACTGGCTAATCGTGCAAAATCAGTTTGAAGTTGTGAAGTTATAACAAAATACCCTGCGGACGATAATTCCGCAGGGTATTTTGTTTAAATATTACCGTCGGGTCTGCCGCCGAAATTATCGGGAGGGTTGCCTTCGGGAGGAGTTACTTCGAAATTATAATCGGGACTCTCTCCTCTGCCGCTGTCGTTTGGTCTGCCCATTCCATCGCCGCGGTTTCCTCCGCCAAAGCCTCCGTGACCAAAACCGCCCGGACCTCCGAAGCCTGCGCCGTTAGCGCCGTTGCCCGTAACGCCCTCCTCGGCGGTGAGCGTCGAGAGCAGATCGTCGTCCGCATAGATATCGTATTCCTCGCCGATAATGAGCTTGTCGCTCGTGAATATCAGCGACTGGCACTGCTTGGGAGTTACTGTCGACAGTATTGTTGTGCCGTCCGACGAACGTACCTCGACAGTACTGCCGGCGTTTACATTCGCGTTGATTGACAGGCACGGTTGCGAAAGCGTGCTCGGTGCCTGAGCCATACCAGACGCGCCGAGAGCTATAAGCGTACCGCCGCTCACAGCGTACGATCTCTCGTAGTCTATCGCGCCGTTGCCAGAATTGGTCGGGCCGTATACCACGACATACCCGCCGCTCTGCGCGATAGTGCCGTTGCTGTCAATGCCGTCGCCGTCGGCGTTGACGGTGATATTGCCGCCCGAAATGCTGATATAGTATTCGTCGCTGCTTTCGCCGAAACCGAAAAAGCTGCCGTTGTCGCCGCCCGCGGCGTTCAGACCGTCGTCGGCTGCCTTAATGTCGATCTCGCCGCCGCTGATCTCAATATTCTTGCCCTCAAGACCTTCGTAGCTCTTTGTTACAGTGATAGTGCCGTCCTTGACCGTAAGCGATCCGTCTGCGTGAATACCGTCGTCGCAGGAAGATAAGGTGAGCGCACCGCCCGAAATGCTTACATTTGCGTTGGAGTGAACACTGTCATCGGCTGACTTGACGTTTATCTCACCACCCGTTATAGAGATATCCGTGTTTGCTTTAAGCCCCTTCTGGCTTTCGGTGTTGTCCGTTTGGGTATCCCAATCAAACGGTTTGGAGTTTGACTTTACTTCCGCATTTGCGCTTTCGCCGCCTGCGAATATCGTGATGTTTCCGCCATCGACGTTAAGCTCCTTTTCCGCTTGAATACCGTCGTTTTCTGCGATTATGTTGAGTGTTCCGTCCGATATCGTGATATACCCGCGTCCCTCGTCGGTATCGTTCGTGGACTTTATACCGTCGCTTTGCGCGTTTATCGTGATGTCGCCGCCGGTTATCTTCACATAGTCCTTGCCGACGATACCGTCATCGGCAGCGGTTATATTTAAATTTCCCGACTTTATCAACAGTCCGTCTTTGCATTTTATCGCGTCCTTGTAATTGCTCGTTACATTCAGACTCCCGTGACCCATTATCACCAGATCGGCGCGCGAGAATACAGCGCCGTCTGGTTCGGTTTCATTGGCTGAAAAAGTATATTCGGCGCTGTCGGACAGCGAGTTTTCGGTGTTTTCGTTAAGATACAGCGCGAGCGTATCACCGCTTTCGCAGTTTATGACGCTACCGTCGGCGCTCTTCAGCGAAACGCCGTTCAGCCGCAGTGTGACCTTATCATGCTTTCCGACGTTGACTATAACCTTGGCGTTATCCGAGCTTCCCGAAAGCGAGTACACACCCGCCTTGGATATCGTCACGACGTTGTCATTGACAGCCGCGCCGTTTCCGTCAATATCGATTTTGTCCTGCGAGAACGTTATCGAACAGTCGACTGACTGCGGCTCGTCGACATCGACGGGATCCTTTGGCGCGTTTACTGAGTTCTGCTGTTCAATATTGCTGTTGATCAGTGGACTTGACGTTCCGCTTGAGTTATCGTTTGTGTCGTTCGCACATCCCGTCATAGCAAATGATAATGCGCATAATGCTGCCAGCGTCTTAAAATTCATATTCATATCAACACCTCCGAAGTAATTACATTTCCTCGTGATTGTCCGTCAAAACACTGCAAGCGACCGTAAGATTTCCGTTTTTTATGCGGATTTTGTCGAGAAATTCCTTCTCCTTTTCCGCGTTTTTCAGGATAATCTCATATCTCAGTTCGTAAAGCGTTCCCATGCTCACCGTCTTTGACATTATCAGACGCGAGCTTGATGTGTATTCCGCAAAGATCTCTTTAAAGCAGGTCATATAGTCCACGTCCTCCGGAATAAGCACTCTTAAAAGCTTCGCGGTCTTGACAATACCGAACGCCGGGATAAATCCGAGCGCCGCCAGTATGATGCCGACCGACACCGCGATAATAGCCGCAAATCCGAGATAACCCATGCCCGTCGCGAGACCTATTCCCATTGCCAGAAAAACGTAGCACAGCTCTCTCGACGTTCCGGGCGCCGAACGGAACCTTACCAGATTGAATGCGCCCATGACCGCGATACCCGCGCCTATCGAGCCGTTCACCAGCATTATCACCGCCTGCACCAGCACGGGCAATACTACCAGCGTCACCATAAGATTTTTTGACGCACGCGGATTGTTGAGTCTGTACAGAAACGCCGCCCAAAGTCCCAGCACTGTTGAAGTCAGCGTACAAAAGAGTGCACTCTGTGCGGTAAGTCCGGTTGTTGTGTCAATTATACTTGAAAACATTTTTTACTCCCATTTATGTCTTTTTTTATCGGGGTCAAACTCCCACTTTATATTTTTGTCTTATTTCGTTGGCAAATATATTGCCGTATTTTGAGAACGAGCCGTGGAATATCTTCTTTTCCGAAAGCGTCCTCGCTAGCCATATCGGGATAGCTCCCGCGGATTTCACCTCCATGACCGTGTATGGCTGGGTGATAAGATATTCGCCATGATCTCCCGCGCGAAGGTCGAGATCGTCGCGTCTGAAACGGACGTTCCCGTCGAACGTCAGGCGGAATTCCTTGTCGTCTTTACCGTAGTACGCCTCTCTGTCGTAGCAGATAACGATCTTCGGTTTAAGGTTCATGCGCCGTATCATGTAGTCTATCTCCTCAAAGACCTGCCCGCGCTTATCGGGGGGAGTGCCGTCGGTTATGTAATTGTGAAGCTCCTTGTACGTCAACTCAAATCTTCGCTTGTAAGTTATCCCGCGGAACTTTTTCTTTATCTCCAGAAATGCGGGGGAATTGTCCACGGCGCATTGCCCATAAGTCCTGAGCCTCAGCTTTTCCTTATAAACGGGCTTTCCGAGCGAGCTTCTAATAAGATCGTTATTGAGGTTGTCGAGGTAGACATTCAGTATCGTATGCCGTCCGAAATCGTCCTCGGTCATATGCTTTTCGATCTCGCTGCGGAGAAAGGTGTATTGTTCCTCGTTCAGCAGGAACTTCATTTCACGCCTTTTAAAGGTGTTAGCGTATGCCATTTATTTCTGTCCTTTCTTTGTCGTTGGTTGTATTATACCGCAATATTGTGATAATTTAATGATAAAAGCAAAAATATTTTCTGTAACTTTGTGCAATATTTATGTTTTCTGCATGTAAGCTTTTTTGAGCATGTTAAATTAACAACAACCAATGAGTTATTGAAATTATGCTTATGTTTTGCTATAATGTAAATACTCCAAAACGAAAGGAAAGGTGTTATGTTATATTTATCCGAAAATCTGAAAAAGTCCGTGTACAGAAAAATCTTACGCAGGAGGACATTGCGGAGTATCTGGGCGTTACGCCGCAGAGCGTGTCAAAATGGGAGCGTTGAGTTTAACATATTTAAGGAGACCAAGCTAAACCCGAATTATGACAATGTTGCTTAATAACAAGAAAAGAACGCAGTTGTATAAAACTGCATTCTTTTTTATGAGGCATATAAAAATATATACACTAGCATTAAGACAATATCCTAAAAATGGACGATATGGGTATACGATTGAAGCTTATCTTATACACAGATTTTAGGCGAAAACGGGAAAAGACACCTAACTTTACAACCGACTTTTAAATTGTCGAAAATCTGCCGAAAGACGGGCGTTGAGCGTTAATGTGGACACGCTCCGGCTTTCTTGATGTCTTTATTTGTCAAACCAACCTTGTTTTTTTGGTCATTGTATCTTTTCTATGGTGAGACGTTCGTAAGAAAAATTTCCCAATGCCGGAATGTCGGAGAAATCAAACGAGTACATTATGCCTGCCGTTTCATCGATAAGCGTTTTTTTGTCAGCAATCTTGATATCGTTTCCGCACAATACGGACGGCCAACCGGAAACGGTTTCGCTGTTTGTAACGATTTCTACCTTGTCGGGCAGTTTTGTATTATAGACGATCCCGAGACCCGCTTCGCAGTTCCCCGTTAAGCTTACGGCGCTGTTTCTGTTCGGCAGTATCATCGCGAACCGAACCGTTTCGGTTATATCGTTGGCTACATATTCGGGCGTGTCATCTAAATAATATCGCATGGCAACAATCGGATACTCCAGATCGTATATGTCCAGATAAGTGCCTATTCTGTCGGGAAAGACCCGATATTCGGGCTTGAATATACCCTGTCCAAGGATCGTCGGAGCGAAAAATATTTTGCCGTCGTTTCCCGAAAGCGGCGAGTTTTCGTTTTCAATTTCAATGTATAGCTCCCGTGCGTAGATCGTGCCGGGAAAATTTTCTTTATCGGTTCTAACATATTGTCCCACAAGCTTGACGGTATAATCGCCGAATGTGTGCGTTTCAAAGATCATTTTTTCAAGACCGATAGGCGTTACCTGAATAGGTCTGACGCTTCCCTGCGCGTCAACTTTGTCGCATGGGATATTGGGTATCTCGGTTTCGCCGTAAATGCCCTCCATGTCCGCGTAGTAACATTCCGTGCCGCTGCATGTCGCCGTAACCGGATATGCGTCATCGCCCGATAAGTCTTCCGAGATGTCGTCGTTCGGCTCGCCGGGACTGTTATCGGTAGAGAGCGCGGAATTTTTGTCGTCCGAGGAATCCGTATCGTCGCTTTCGGCAGACGACGGAGCTTGGATATTCGGCTGACTTTCGGGAACACTTATTTCGCATGCCGTAAAAGCGGCAAGAATAAACGCCGTCGTGATTATTGCTGTGATTTTCTTATTCATAATGGTACTCCTGTTCTGTGTGTGGTATTACTTTAACTGCGCATATATGCTATAATCCAAAATTCATCTGTATTCAGACACATCTCTTTAAACTCGGCAAAAGAAATATTGTGTCTTCCAAAATATTTATTGTTTAGATTATTGGGATCTACGACCGTGATTTCCTCTGCTACGATATCAACACACTCGACCACCATATAGTGCCTATAGTCGCCCCCACTATAATAATTAAACCATTTTGTGGAATCAACCATAAGAATCGGTACAGCATCATAAATAAGACTTATCTCAAGATAATCAAGCGCTTTCAAATATGTTGAATAGGAATTATCCCAAAATCCCCTGTAATCATATGAATAATTGTTTCTGTCAGCAACATTGTTTTTCATAATGTCTGTTACTTCATAAACATATGCCCCATCTCCCTTGCTTTGCGGCATTTGGTTCGCGACATTTTGCTGCCACCTATTGGTCAAAGTCATATTTGTTGTATAATAATAATCTGGTGCACCACTCCCAATCAAAGCCATTACCGTTGAGGCAGGTCCGCAGAAGTTGCTATTTATTTGTTTTACTTCGGGAATGAAATACGAGGTGTAGTATGTTTCATCGGTCGAAGCACACGGTGAAGCTGACGAATCAAGAGTGTCAATTAACGAATTCTCAATAATTCTAAAAGCCGAAGCTCCCTCTTGCTCAAAAATGTAAATGAACTCTTCACTCTTTGTGGCACGATCGACAATTTTATCAATCATATCTGCCTGTTCGGGATACTTTGTCTTGAAAATGCTCTTGATATTAGCGGCACAACTGTCAATACTTAAAGGTTCCACACATTCCGTATCGACAGCTGCGGCAACTTGAGTTGCCGCACTTGTGATGGCAAGCGTTCCTACCATTGTTAATGCTAATATGTTTTTAACCAATTTGGTTTTAATTTTAATCAACCTCCTGAAAATATACTTTGATTTTGGATTTACTCCACTACTCCGTCAAGTGTAAACTTATCTTCCAAACAAGTAAACATATGATCGACAATTTTGCATTGTTGAAATGCCGTGCCACTTTTTGCATTTGAAAGATATGGTTATATCGACTTCTCATTGCTATAAACCGTAATAGCCTCCGTCTTACCGTTTTTGTCGGTCAGCGCAAACACAGATTTTACGCGATATGCACTGTTTGTAAACCCGTTCCAAAACTGTACACCTTGGAGCGGGCAAGTTTCAATCGGCTTTTTTGGGGGATTGATTTTCCATCTCGATAGCTTCATTCCACATTTTATCAGCAGTTTTTTTGCCCTTTTCTACAAATTGGGGGAATAGCTTTTTTAGCAACAAATACATCAAGTATCCTATAATCGTACCAAGCGTATTGCAAATATTCCTCAGCCGACCCGTTATGTTATATTCACATAGGCGGTATCACTATGGTGATTTTCCCGCTGTTTTTCGCGAAATTCACGGTGTACTGTGTGCCCCCGCGTTTCCCGTCATACACGGCGATAAGCACATCGCAAAGCTCCACTAGCGCGCGGTTTCGCCTGAGCATACAGTTTTTGTCATAGTGCGGCGAGATCATCATAGTCCTGTCACATTGTCCGAGAATAGTCTTGTAGCGGGCCTTGTCCGCGGAAGTCCATCTGTCCGTCTGCTCGGGGCAGGGGAGTACTGCGATAAGCTTTATATCGGGGTGTGTTTTTTTATGTTCGAGAACAGATTCCGCCGCCCACGTATCCACGCCGAGCGCCATTCCCGTATAGAACTCGTCCGCGCCGTCGTTTATCAGTCTGCCAATCTGCTCTGAAAGACGTTGCTTTAAATCAACACACATCGGGTCGTCCTCTCCGAAAAACGGGAGCTTTTCGGGGCGATAGCCCGTAAATGAAATTCTGTACATATTATCCTCTTTACCAAATTTCTCTATTCCAATCTTCCGTTCCGGGTATCTCGTTCGTTATGGGCTTATAGTTGATATACGTCCAGCTCCTCTATCGGGATATCGGACTCAAACATATAGTTCTCGACGCGTTCTGTGCAGGAATGCACGTCTATTTCTTTTTCCAAAAGCGGAATTTCGAATAGGTCAACGCTGTCGCTTATATTGGAAAAGAAATCCGAATTGGCATAGCGGTGACGGTTGTTCGCAATATAGATCAGATCGTCGTCCGACAGCGCTATGACGTCCTCCGCGGAATTGAATACGAACCGCTTTAATTCCGCGGACTGAACCTAAATTACCTCTTCCGAAGAATAACTATCGGACGGGCTGTTTGATCTCGAAGCGGATTGCTCGGAGCAGCCGCAGAGTATTATAAGAGCGAGTGCCGTTAAAATCGATCTTTTCATTTGAAAACTTCTTTCGGTGTGCCTTTGAATATAATACCGAATGACCAACGAAAAGATTTCATAAAATCAAGAAAATATCGATTTTTATCGTTTATTTATTGCTTTGCCGCTTGCGGTATTCGAGATAGCTGTCGAGAATGACCGCCGCTGCCGCTTGGTCAAGCACCTGCTTGCGTTTTTTGCCCCGCTTGTTTATCTCGTTCATGTAATTTATTGCGGTGTTGGTGGAGGAGCGCTCATCCCACATCATTACCTCGACGTCCACAAGCTCGCGTAGCAACCGCGCGAATTCGTTGCACTTTTCGGAGCGTTCGCCGCGCGTGCCGTTCATATTTACGGGGTCACCGACTATTATCATCGCTGCCTTTTTTTCAATCGCTATTTTCGCCACGCGTTCGACGCATCTGTCGAAATGGTGCTCGTATACCGTTTCAAGGGGCGACGCTAAGGTCTCGGTTTCGTCGCTCATTGCGAGACCCGTTCTGCTGTCGCCGTAGTCTACCGCTATTATCTTCATTGCAATTCTCCGTTCTGAACACATTTACAGTTGATATTGTAACATATTTCCTTTCATTTGTCAATAGATTAATTGAAATTTTTTTGATGAAAAACGGGGCTTGACAAAATCGGGATATCGTGATATAATAGTTAAAATGAATATTGTAAAGCTGTGACAAGAAACAGTAGGCGCAAAGGGTATTCAGAGAAGCGGCGGCAGGTGCGAGCCGTTATATCCGAAGCGTTGAACCCGTCTTGGAGCGCGCCGCGAAATAAGTGGCGACGGTTTCTCCCGTTACGAGAATTGAGCTGCGTGAATCGACTCTGACGTCGATCTCGAATTTGGGTGGTAACGCGGGTGTAATTACTCGTCCCTTAACTATTGGTTAAGGGGCGTTTTTTATTGTGGAGGATCACATGGATCATCTTATAAAGTTAGAAAGCGTAGTTTCGGGATTTTGTGTAAAAGAGCGTTATATTTATTGTGTGTGTAAAAAAACAGTTTATAAAATTGACAAGGAATCCAAAGCAATTGTATACAAAAAAGAAATATTTCGAAAAGACGGATTGGCAAGAATTCTGATCGCCGATGAAAACCGGATTTTTATAAGCGACTTCTGCACCTTATATATTTTGAATGAAGAGGACTTTGAGGTTATCGGCAAATGGAAGATCGGAGAGGACTTAAGCTCGGATATTTGCGGAATGACCGCGGATGAAAATAAGATATATTGTTCTGTTCGGAATGGAAAAATTGTAGCTGTCGATAAATGTTCTTTTGAAAAAAAAGAGTATACGGTTTCCAACGCCAGTATGTGGAGTTTAAAAATATATGATAATTATTTATTATGCGGAACGGTAGACGGACAATTGCTGGTATTGTGCAGGGACACGATGTTAATCAAGAAAAAGATGATTTTAAGCAAGCAAAATATCAGAAGTCTGTATGTAAACGATAAGATATTATATTCCGCCTGTCAGGATAAAAAGCTTTTTAAGATAGACATGACAAAGTTTGAAATAATCGGAACCGTAAAAAATGTGCATAAAAAAATGTTTGACTGCGTCGGGGTATACGACGATATGTTAATAACGGTTTCGTATCCATGCGGTGAAATCGCTTTATGGAATACAAATACGTTTGAAAAAAGAAAGGAGATCAAAATTGCGTTAAGTCTTAGCGGTAACGCTTATGTTGAAGCGGATAAATTATATATAACCTCCCGAGGTATTTTGGGGTGCGATATAATTTATTTGAATTGATTTCCGGTTTATCAATCATTTGATATACAGACTTTCACCGTGTTACAACGGCAAAATTAAGGAGGACTAAAAATGAAATTAGATAAGTTAATAGGCGACAGATTTAAGGAGCGCCCGTCCGACTGTCAGATCGACAGTCACGCGCTGATGGTTCGCGGCGGTTACATCAAGTATGTGGCGAACGGAATTTTCTCGAATTACCCGCCGCTCAAGCGGATAACGCGCAAGATCGAGCAGATAATCCGCGAGGAAATGGACGCTATCGACGGTCAGGAGGTAATGTTCCCCGTCGTAATGCCTGCGTCTCTCTGGGAGGAGAGCGGACGCTATACGTCTATCGGCAGCGAAATGGTGCGCTTTTCCGACCGCGGCAGACAGCCCCTCGTTCTCGGTATGACCCACGAGGAAGCGGCGGTGCAGCTCGTACGCGAGTACGCGAATTCGTACACGAAATATCCGTTTATGATATATCAGATACAGACAAAGTTCCGCGACGAGGCTCGTCCGCGCGGCGGTCTGATACGCGTTCGCGAGTTTACGATGAAGGACGCGTATTCGTTCCATACTTCTCAAGAGGACTTGGAGGAGTATTACAAGCGCGCTCACAAGGCTTACGAGAACGTGTACCGCCGCTGCGGCGCGCCGAACGTTATCTCGGTGAAGTCCGACAGCGGAATGATGGGCGGTTCGGTATCGCACGAGTTTATGCTGCTCACGCCTATCGGCGAGGACAGTATCGCGATATGCAAGCACTGCGGCTACACCGCGAATGTCGAGGCTGCGCCGTCAATTATAACGAACGTCCGCGACGATGTTTCCGAGGCGCTTACTGAGGTCAACACCCCCGACTGCCATACTATCGAGGAGGTCTGCAATTTTCTCAAAGCGCCCGTTGAGAAATCGCTGAAAGCCGTTATTTATCAGAAAAACACCGACGATAGCTTTGTAGTGGTATTCCTGCGCGGCGATCTGGACGTTAACGAGACCAAGCTCACGAACTTCCTCGGCTGCGATATCCACCCCGCCGTTATCGACGACGAATGCGGCTTAAAGGCGGGCTTTATCGGTCCCGTGAACCTTACCGTCAACGGCGAGCACACCGTGCTGTTCGACAGCTCGCTCAAGGGCGCGAACAACCTCGTATGCGGCGCGAACAAGGTGGATTACCACCTGACGGGTCTTGACATGGAGCGGGACTGCCCGAACGTTGAGTACCGCGATCTCGCAAAGATAATCGACGGCGGAGTTTGCCCCGAGTGCGGCGAAAAGACCATCAATATTTCGCGCGGCATAGAGGTCGGCAATATCTTCCAGCTCGGCACAAAGTACTCGAAATCTATGGGTATGACGTTCCTCGACAAGGACGGCAAGGAGCAGACCCCGATAATGGGCTGCTACGGTATCGGCGTGGGCAGACTTGCCGCGTCGGTCTGCGAGGCATCTCATGACGATTACGGTCCTATCTGGCCTATGGCGATAGCGCCGTGGCAAGTTCACCTCTGCGCGGTACGTCCCGACGACGAGCGCGTCAAGACTGCCGCGGACAAGCTCTACGAGGACTTGCAGGCGTCAGGCGTCGAGGTCATCTACGACGACAGAAATGTCCGCGCGGGTGTTATGTTCTCCGACGCCGATTTGCTCGGAGTTCCGCTGCGCGTGGTCGTAAGTCCGAGAAACCTCGACGAGGGCATTTACGAACTGTCAAGCCGCGACAAAACCCTCTCCGAAAAGCTCAAGCCCGAGGAGGCTGTCGAGCGTCTCAAGGCTCTTATCGCGGAGATGTTAGTTAAGTAAAATAAAAGCAGGGGCTGTGCGGCTCCTGCTTTTATTTTTCGGTCTCAAAAACATTTCGTTTGTCTGTTCTATCGTCAAGGGCATGGTAGACTATCGCCGTTTTTTGATGCCCCGTGCGTTGTTGGCACTGCCAATCACTATGAAATATAAAATAGTACAGACAATGCGGTTTAGGTCATAGAAAAAATTTTTCTTACACCCCTTGACAAATTTTGATATATATGTTATAATCTCATTAAGATATCAAAATGATATCAACAGAGTAATTGAAAGGGTGTGTTTTTATGGAGAAGAACGCTGAAAAGACTTATACCTACGAGGAAAAGGAGATTCACCCCGTGAACGGCTGGGCGGTGCTGTTTATTACGATTTTACTTATGGTCGGTTCGTTGGTGCTGACGATATGGGGCGCGACGGAGTCCACGGACGAGGCTCCCGCGGCTGCGCTTATTATCGGAATAGTCGTTATGGCTATCGGGTGGTTTCCGCTTATCGGATTGAAGATCATGCGTCCGAACGAGGCGCTTGTGCTGACACTGTTCGGTAAGTACGTCGGCACGCTGAAGAAGGAGGGTTTTTTCTTCATTAACCCGTTCTGTACGCCTGTCGGCGGAGGAAAGCTCTCACTGAAAACGATGACCCATAACAACGAAAAGCAGAAGATAAACGACCTCTCGGGTAACCCGATAGAGGTTGGTATTGTTGTCACTTGGCGCGTTGTAAATACTGCTAAAGCGGTGTTCAATGTTCAGAACTACGGCGCGTTTCTGTCGATACAGGCGGATACTACGCTGCGCGACGTCGCGAGATGTTACCCCTACGACAGCACGGACAGCGATGAGAAAACCCTGCGCGGCTCGTCTGTCGAGGTCTCGGAAAAGCTTAAGGAGCTGCTTCAAGAGCGTGTTCAGATTGCCGGTCTGGAGATAATCGAGGCGCGTATCGCTCACCTCGCGTATGCTCAGGAGATCGCCGCGGCGATGCTGCAAAGACAGCAGGCGACCGCGATAATCGAGGCAAGACAGAAGATAGTGGACGGCGCTGTCGGAATGGTGGAAATGGCGCTCAAAAAGCTCAACGATAGCAATATCTGCGAGCTTGACGAGGAGCGCAAGGCGCAGATGGTATCCAATCTGCTGGTAGTCCTCTGCGGGAACAAGGACGCTCAGCCTATTGTGAACAGCGGAAGTATTTATTAAAATCCCAATTGGAGGGGGATTTTTATGAAGCAGAAAGAAAAAATTGTTGCATTTATAAGTATTGAGTTTGGCCTAGTCATCCTGTGTACTCTGCCGCTTTTTTTGCTGCACGCCGAACCCACAAGCCCGCTGATGCTTCTTACATCGATCATATTCATGTTCCTGCCAGCTCTCACAACTCTGATTGTAAAGCGATTGACACATGACAAGGGAGGGCTGTTTTTACAACTGAATATACGGAAGGCATGGAAGCAGTATCTGCTGGCGGCATTTATTCCCGGAGTATTGGAAGTAATAGGTGTAGTGCTCTATTTTTTCATATTCCCGAGCCATTTTGACCTTTCCTTAACCTATGCGGCACAGCTTCTCGCTCTTAATGGTCAAACGGTTGAGCTGCCGCAGCTTAGTCTACCACTCGTCATCGGTATTGGTATGCTTCTCATATTGGCGGCGCCACTGGTTATTGTCAATCATGCGGCGGCTTTTGGAGAAGAGATTGGCTGGCGGGGTTTTCTGCTTCCATTGCTGATGGATGAACTTGGTGTGCGGAAAGCAGTATTATTGAATGGTGTTCTGTGGGGGATAGCCCACGCTCCGTTAGTCTGCTTTGGCTTAAACTATACCGGGGACTATCCAGGCGCACCTTGGACCGGTATTCTGATGATGGTGCTTTTTGCAACCAGTATCGGAATATTCCTCTCCTATCTAACGCTCAAATCCAGGAGCATTTTTCCGGCCTGCATTGCCCATGGAGCAATCAATGCCATTCGGGAAGCGCCGCTTTTTATCTGCCTGGATACTTATAATGCTATTCTGGGTCCAAAACCGTCCGGATTGATTGGCATGACTGGTTTTTTGGTTTTAGGAGCGATTATTTTAGTCAAGTTTATGCGATGCCCAGAAATGCAGGAGAACTGTTAGATTGCCTCCCAACGGATGGCATCCGCCGCAGATACCTTGGATTATCACAGGTATTGGATACCTATCCATCAGAAAACAGGATTTCAGACAGCGGGAACACAAAAGAGAATTGGGATTTATTAAATAGTAAACGTGATGGAATGCGGGGGTGAAGTTATGTTCAGTGCGGAAACTATTGTATCTCTGTTTGTCGGAGGACTGGCGGCGTTTATTATCCCGATAGCGGCGGCGGTTGTTTTTAAACTCAAGAAGCGTGAAACGTGGCTGCCCGGCGTTCTTATTGGCGCGGGAATATTCTTTCTGTTCGCTATGATATTAGAGCAGCTGCTGCATCTTGTAATGATTCCGCTTGTTCGAGGAAGCGTTGTGATGACGAGCATATACGGCGCTCTCGCTGCAGGTATTTTCGAGGAAACGGGAAGATTTGTCGCGTACAAGACGTTGATGAAACGGCATTACACGACCAAAAACGCCGTGTATATGGGTATCGGTCACGGCGGTTGTGAGGCAATTTTACTCGTTGGCGTTAACTTTATATCGTATGCGGTCATCGCGCTTTCGGTGAACGCGCTCGGCGTAGAACAGTTTATACAGATGAGCACCGCGGGAAACACGGAGATTGCCGAAACAATGCGGCTTCAGCTTAACGCTATTGCTGCCATAAATGCCGTATATGCGGTTCAGGCGCTGTTTGAGCGTATTATCGCTATGGTGTTCCATGTGTGTATGTCGGTGGTTGTATATAAGGCGGCATCTCGGCGCGGAAAGATTTGGCTGTATCCGCTGGCGGTGGTGCTGCACGCGGCGCTCGATGTTCCCGCGGTGCTGTATCAGGCGGGAGTGATCACGAGTATTCCCGCGGTTCATGTGATAATGACGGTGTTCGTCGCGGCGGTGGCTTTCGGGACGGTAATACTGTCGAAAAAGCTGCCTGATAAGACGGCGCAATAAGGGGTGAAAAAGATTTGAGCGACGAGGAAAAGAAGTCCGATAAGAATACCAAAAAGCAAGTACCGCTTCGGCTTTCGTCGTCGCTGTACGCGGAGCTTATGAAGTGGGCGGAGGATGATTTCCGCTCGGTCAACGGACAGATTGAGTATCTGCTTACCGAGTGCGTGAAGTATCGTACAAAACACGGTAAGGATGATAAGGGCGGTGACGGCAATGAATGAGAACATGGTCAACAATGTGTTTTATCTTATCGGCGAGCTGCCGACGTCTCTTATCATTATGGGCGTCGCATTGTGGATGTGGAAAATGCCGCCAAAGTACGGCGAAATTGGCGGCTATAATACCAAGCGTTCCCGAAAAAGCGTGGAGACGTGGAATTATGCTCAGACCGCTTACGGGCATTACGCGGCGGTAACTTTTGCGGTAGTGTCGGTGCTTACATTAGCGGTAGGCTTGACGGCGATATTTCTTGATCTGGGCGAAACGGCGGGATTTGTAACGTTTCTGACGGTAACGTTCGTGCAGGTCGCGGGGCTGTTCGCTATAATAATGGTTATCGAACATCAGCTTAAAGAAAAATTCGACGAGGACGGAAAGCCGAAAGGATAGGTGACATCATGGAGGATTTTTTTGGTGAACTGATTAGCGAATTGCTTGATGGCGCTGTGGACGTTATCGACACCGGGTCGACAAGCAGCGGACTGCCATTGGGCTTGAGGATAGCCTGCGCGGTTATGCTGTTTCTGTTTCTCGGAGGAGCGTTCGGCTTGATAGTCTTCACGGGAGTTATGCTTATAAAGGACGACGGCTTGTGGCTGACGGGGATAATTATGTTCGCGATAGCCGCGCTGACGCTGGGTTATCTGATATTCAAATTCCGTAAGATATTCAACAGCCGCAGATAAGGGGGTGACCGAATGAGGTGGGAATATTTCCTTATACCTGCGATACTGATTATAACGGGCATTATTATGCTGCTGATCCCGACAAGCACAATATTCGCCTACAAAACAAGAACGGCTTCCACGAACGAGCAGACGCAGGAATTTTGTAATGTGCTTTCCGCGAGGATAATGATATCGATCGGGGTCGCTTCGGCGGTCGCTATCATTCTGACGCGCAACGCAAAAACCGGGCTTTTCGGGTTTAAAAATATGGCCGATTCGGTAACGCTCATTGCGCTGGCGGCGCTTGTGCTGTCCTTGCCGATAGTGAATTTCTGCTGTAAGAAAAAATTTCCGGAATTGTTTGACAAGGATAAAATCGATAAGCAATAATTCCCAAAATTCTCCGAGAATACCGCGCAAAATTAAATCCATAATAATTACACAGCGATTTGCTGTACAAAAGAAATCATCATTTCTTTCACGAAAGGAAGTAATTATTATGGGAACCGAATACGCAAACAAGCACATTGGTTGTTCTATCCACAACTGCGAGCATCACTGCTGCTGCGAGGATTTCTGCTCGCTCGACAAGATCGAGGTGGGCACTCACGAGGCAAACCCCACCGTTGTACAGTGCACGGACTGCCTCAGCTTTAAGGCTAAGCCCGGAGTTTCTAACAGCTGATATTAAGAATAAAGGCGGGAATTTTCTCCCGCCTTTTGTTATATTTTAGCGTTGATCATCAGCTTTTTCTTTTTGGTTGCCTTACTGCGCGAATACTCTCCCACCTCTGCGAAAACCTTTTTCCGCAGACACAGCACTGCTATCAGATTGGGTATCGCCATTAAGCCGTTGAGCATATCTGAAATTCCCCATGCCACACTCATATTCACCGTCGCGCCGATAATCGAGAACGCGATAAACATCGCGCAAAACGGCTTTTTCGCCCTGTCGCCGAACAAAAACGAGATGGCTTCTCCGCCGAAATAGCACCACCCGATAACGGTTGAGAACGCGAACATTACCACCAGCACCGACAAGACTGCTCCCGCGAACGATCCGAACTTTGCTGAGAACGCATATGCCGCCAAACCCACGCCGTTCAGCGGTTTGACCTTTGCGCTCGTTATGCGTCCGCTTTCGTCCGCGATACCCGTTACCGTGATGATGTTCGAGTGCGTGATACCGCCGCCCGTTTTCACTTCAAGGAACTCGCCCTGTACTGTGTGCAGGCGCATTGTTTCGGGCAGCTCAATGCCGTCCGTTATCAGACTTTCGCTCTCGATCAATCGGCAGTACTGAATTTTTTCGTTAACGTCGGTCACAGCTATTTTTTCGGAATGACAATTGCCCGTCAGCAGCACAAGCGCGGTCAGCGAGCACATGATTATCGTATCGAAAAATATCTCGAAAACGCTCCACATTCCGCATATTACAGGTTTTTTCACACCGCTTGAGATATGCGCGAACACTGACGTTCCAAGCCCCGCTTCATTTGAGAATACACCGCGCTTAAAGCCCATTGATACTGCGGTCTTGACGGCGGCGCCCGCAATTCCGCCGCCTATTTGCGTAAGCCCGAATGCTGACTTCAAGATATTCCCGAGCACGGACGGAAGCTCGCTTCCGTTACTTATTATTATATACAGGCAGCCGATTATGTAGAACGCACTCATAAATGGCACCAGCCGCGCTGTGAACGCCGAAATGCGCTTCACACCTCCGAACACTATGATCGCCGCGAGCACTGCCAGAACTATCCCCGTAACGAGCGGCGGTACTCCGAAGCTTGTGTTCAACGCCTCGGACGCGGAATTCATCTGTGCGGCGTTTCCCATTCCGAAACCTGCGAGAACGCACAACACTGCGAATATCACCGACAGCGGACGGGCAAGGAAACGCGTTTTCGGACTTTCGGAAAGTCCGTCGCGGATATAGAGCATTGCGCCGCCTTTGTATTCGCCGTTTTCCTTGCGGCGGTAGAGCATTCCGAGGACGTTCTCGGCAAAGCCTGTCATCATACCGAACAGCGCTGACACCCACATCCAGAACACCGCGCCCGCTCCGCCGATAGCAAGAGCGGTCGACACGCCCGCGATATTGCCCGTGCCGAGAGTAGCCGCGAGTGCCTGACACATAGCCGCGAATGGGGAGACGCTATCCGCGTCGCGGTTGTCGGACCTTGCGAATACGGTCAACTTCAATATCTCGGGGAATCTCCGTAGCTGAAAGAACCCTGTCCGAACTGTGAACATCACGCCGGTAAACAGCATAAGGCAGAGCATAGGCGCGCCCCAGACTATATTGTCGTTGATGAATGATATCGTATCCATTATTCCTCCCAATCATTATGTAAATCATATTTTAGTGCAGCAGCCATCAAATGTTGGCAATTGTTAATTTGACTTGACCCAAAACGCTGACGAGGATCAAGTTATTTAAAAGAATTTCAACCTTTGAGTTATTCATATAAATTCTAATTTATAATAACAGTGTGTGAATACAAAAATCCCTTTGTCCATTATATTCCGGACAAGGGGAAATAATTCTGTTCGATTACTTTTTCTTGAAGCTGCGCGAACCTTGCGGTTTGGTGTAGGTCTTTTGAGACGGCGTTTTTGTAATATTGGGTTTGGGCGCGGATGCGGCTGTTTCAACTGCGGGCTTGGGCGGGGCGTTTTCGGGCGGTTTGGAAATATACTCCTCGGTGAATTTGTCGATTGAACCCGTGTACAGTTCCGTTTCACTGGGAAGATTTTTCTTCTCGAGCTTATTCGCCACCAGCTCCGCGAACAGCATATAGAACACCGCGAACACAGGCGCTCCCAGCAGCATTCCGGGAATACCGAACAGACCGCCGCCGACGATAATGGATACCAGCACCCAGATAGCGGGCAGACCCATAGTCTCGCCGAACAGGAACGGCTTGATGACATTTCCGTCGATCTGCTGTAATACCAGCACGAAGATACCAAACCAGATGACCTTTATCGGGTCGACGAGCAGTATCAGTACGCCGCACGGTATCGCTCCGATGAACGGACCGAAGAACGGGATAAGGTTAGTCACCGCGCATACCACCGCGATAAGCGTCTGATACGGCATACCCATCGCGAACATGCCGACTGCCATAAACACGAAGATTATCATTGCATCCACGAGATTGGAGATGATATATTTCTTGAAGATATCATTGCTGCGCGCACAGCCGTCAAAGAATATCTCGCACTTCTCCGAGTGGAAGAACGCGAAGATTATTTTCTTGCATTGAGCCAGCAAGCGTTCCTTGCTGTACAGCAGATAAATCGCAATGATGAATCCCAGCAGGAAGTTTTTCAGTCCGACGAACACCGAGCCGAGGAATTTAATCAGACCCTCCGAGACGTTGCCGATAAGGTCTCCCGCTATCGGCTGTATGGACTCGGCAATCTTGCTGATCAGCTCCGCGAAGTTATGAACCTCGGTCGAAATGAATTTCGCAATGTCGGGATAATCCTCGAACATCTTGTTTACCCACACCTCAAGCTTGGAGATATATCCCGGCATCTGGTTGGCAAGGTCGACGACGCTTGTTGCAACACTCGGGAACACTGCTACGCTGATACCGACGATCAACGCGATAATTATAACGTAAGTCGTCAATAGCGACAGTACACGCGCTATTTTGCGGCGCGTCCGCATTTTTTTCTCCATAGACGCGCTGTGCTTTTCGAGAGTTTTCACTACAACGCTGTCGCCGACGGGGGAGTTATGGAGCTTGCGCATTACGATATTCTGCTCGGGCGGTCTGCCCTCCTTGATCCTGTAAAACACCTTGTTTTCAAGGTACATCATCAGAGGATTGAGAACATATGCGATAACGATACCGCAGATGATAGGCGCGGCAACTCCGCCGACCCACGAGAATGTCTTGGTGAAGTCCTCAAACTTGAACACAAACACCACGAACAGCACCGCAAGAGCGATAACAGCCAACGCGTACACGGCGATAGTGGTATATTTTTTATTCCAGTTTACTTTCATAATATCAGTCCTTTCCGTTCATATGTATTATAGCACAGAAAGTAAAACTTGAGTAAAAGAAAAGGTTAATTTTCGGTTAAGATTTTCCTGCCACATTTCCCCAAAAGAATTACTTAAATATAGTTTACCACATTTTTCCGCAATTGTCAACTTACATTTATGTAATATTTAGTATTGACAGATATTTACATAAAAACGCTCCTCCGCTGTTTTTCGGAGGAGCAAATTTTTTAAGAAAACATTGCGGTCGAAAGATAGCGCTCACCCGTATCCGGAAATACCACCACAATATTTTTTCCATTGTTTTCGGGACGCTTTGCCAATTCGAGAGCAGCCCAAAGCGCCGCGCCCGAGCTTATCCCGACGAGCACCCCCTCGGTGCGCGCGACAAGTCTGCCCGTGATGAATGCGTCGTCGTTGTCGACCTGAATTACCTCATCATATATTTTCGTGTCAAGTATCTCGGGGATAAAGCCCGCGCCTATTCCTTGTATTTTATGAGCGCCCGCTTGACCTCCCGAAAGCACGGGACTGGTTTTCGGCTCTGCCGCGATTATCTTCACGTCGGGTTTTTTCGATTTAAGATACCGTCCCACGCCTGTGATTGTGCCGCCCGTACCTACTCCCGCGACAAAAATGTCGACCTTGCCGTCGGTATCCTCCCATATTTCAACGCCTGTGGTCTGCTCGTGAGCGAGAGGGTTCACGGGATTGATAAACTGTCCCGCGATAAAGCTGTCGGGTATTTCCTTTGACAACTCCTCCGCCTTTTCGATAGCGCCCTTCATTCCCTTAGCGCCATCGGTCAGTACAAGCTCCGCGCCGTATGCTTTCATAAGGTTGCGCCGCTCTACGCTCATGGTTTCGGGCATCGTGATTATGATACGGTAGCCCTTTGCCGCCGCTATTGCCGACAGTCCGATACCCGTATTTCCGCTTGTAGGCTCAATTATAACGCTGCCCGCTTTCAGGACGCCGCGTTTTTCCGCATCCTCGATCATCGCGCGGGCAACTCTGTCCTTTATGCTCCCGCCCGGGTTGAACAGCTCAAGCTTGGCGAATATCTTCGCCCCCAAGCCCTCTTTTTCCTCGATACGCGCAAGCTCCATAAGGGGAGTTTTCCCGACCAGTTCGGTTACCGATTTGTAAATATTCATAACATTTTACCTCCGTTATATTGGTAGATTTATTATAGCATATTATTCCTATGATGTCAATAGGTTTTAGGCGCTTTTTACTCCTCAGCCAAAAAGAAGGCACGTTTTCGTGTGCCTTCTTTTTGTATCTCTGTTTATAAAGTCGTCATGCCCGAGTATGTTCTCAGAATGTCCTCGGCTATCTCTCTTTGTGTTCTGCGCGTGTCCATTGCGAGCTTTTGTATATGTCTGTGCGCCTGATTTTCAGTGAGGTTGAGATATTCGATAAGGCAGCACTTTGCGCGGTCAATGGTTTTCACGTCGTCGAGCTGTCCGAGCAGCTCGGTTTTCTCTTGTTCCAAACGATTAATGTTTTCTTTGGCGACGAGCGCCATCTTTACGGTTTGCGCCAGTAAACTTTTTGGGAACGGCTTCGCCAGCACAAACGCTCCCGTAAATTTAATGCGGCTCTGAACGTCCTCCGCGATATCCGCGCGCGCTAAGACGATTATAGGCGCGGTCGTTTTACGCGAGGTTTCGGCAACGAAATTCAGTCCGAATTCACTGCGCAGGGGAGTGGATACTATAACGGCGTCGCAGTCGGGCAGTGGCCGACAGTCATCGGCGCAAAGAATACACTCCGCGCCGAGATCGTCAAGCGCCGCGGCAACGCTGCCGCAAATCTCTTCGGTTTTGGCGTTGATAAAGATCCGCATTATAAAACGCTCCCCATGCAGAAAATACTTTTAATTGTTGACGTATAATTGCTTATAAGGCGAAGCCGAATTCGGTGTGAGCTTCCAGAACCGCGATCTGAGCAGCTCGTCGGCATCGTTGCCGAAATGCTTTACAAAGCGCTCCACATAATGTTTTATCGACTGTTTCTCCTCGTCGGTCGCCTCCGCGCAGCACACCTGAACGGGCAAGCCTTCCGGCGCGGTCTCGGAGCGGATAAACATCTCTCCGCCGTGCATTCCCGTGCCGCAGAACGAGCCGACGGGACAGCCCTCCGCGCCGATACCCAGCACGATAATTATACCACCCGCCTGATACTCGCCGAGGAAATCACCGACCCTGCCGCCGATAACGATTATCGGGTACAGCTCCTTATAGCTCTTCATGTGAATTCCCACGCGATAACCCGCGTTCTTCTCGACGTAGATTTCACCCGAGCGCATTGCGTAGCCCGTGGTATCGCCGCAGTTTCCGTGAACGATTATAGCGCCGTCGTTCATGGTATCGCCGATAGCGTCTTGGGCGTTTCCATGTACGATTATCTTAGAACCGTTCAGATACGCGCCGAGAGCGTTTCCGGGCGTACCGTTTATCAGTATCTCCTTGCCCGACAGCCCCGCGCCAATATATCTCTGACCGAGTACGTTTTCAAGCTCAAGCCTTTCGTCCGTGCTCTCGCGGATAAGCTTGTTAAGCTCGGTGTTTTCGTAATTTGCCGCGTCAATTCTCATCTGAATATACCTCCCAGCTTTTCCTCGCGCCGCGCCTTACCGAATATCATCATCTGCGGCTTATCCTTGAGCATTTCAACATCGACTTCGCCGAGGTCGATCCGCTCTTTTATCATAGAGGTATAAATTCCCGCGCGGCGCACGTCGCCCATGAGAATGTACCCTTTCAGCGTATTGTCGCTGAATACCAGCTTTTTATATGTATTCTCGGTCTCGTCGACGTATTCTTCACCGTCATACGAGCCCGCGCTGATTATATGCAAGCCGAAAAATCCGATAGCGTTCATGGGGATAGCGTTCACGTAGTAGAATTCTCTGCCCGCCATATTCTTTCCCGCGACCTCGCCCTGCATATATGCGTTAGGCAGCAGCGCGAGAATTTTGTCCGTGTCCGAGGACGCGTCGTGAGATACCGTGCAGTCGCCCGCCGCGTAAACGTCGTCAAGTGAGGTTTTCTGCGTAACATCGGTGATTATTCCGCGCTCGACCTTTCCGCCCGCGTCGGCTACAAGCTCGGTGTTCGGACGAACTCCGACCGCAATTATCAGCATATCGAAATCCACGGTGACACCGTTCTTTAGTTTCGCCGAATGCTCAAAGAACTCGTCCGCTGACGTTCCCAGAATAAACTTCACACCCTTGCTCTCGATATGCTTCTGCATTTTCACACCCGCGCGGACATCCAGGATTGACGGCAGTATCCTGTCCGCCATATCCACGACGGTTATTTTAGCGTTGTATTCGTGAAGCGCCTCGGCGGCTTTCAGACCGATCAAGCCCGCGCCGATTATCAGCACGTTCATTCCGTCCTTGATCTCCGAACGTATAGCCTTTACGCTGTCAAAGCTCATAAATGTGTGATAATGCACCTTGTCCAGCCCGTTCATGGGCGGAACAAATGGCTTTGAACCCGTCGCGACCATTAACTTATCATACGGTACGGCAAGCCCGTCGTCGAGTACGACCGACTTGTTCGCCGCGTCGATCTTGACGACCTTTTTCCCAAGAACCGTCTCAACGCCGTTCTTCTCGTAGAAATCGGGATCGCGGTAATAGATATTCTTGTCCGATACCTTTCCCTGTAACCAATAAGAAATAAGCGGTCTCGAATAGGTGTGATACTTCTCGTCCGATATGACGGTTATCTTTCCCGTGCTGTCGATCTCGCGAATTCCCGCGATAGTGCCGACCGCCGCGGCGGAGTTTCCGATAATTACATAATTCATTCCGCTCACCTCTCTTCAAATACAATCGCGTTGTTCGGGCAGCCCTGTACGCACGCCGGCTCTCCGTCGTGGTTCTTTGTACACAGATCGCACTTCTGTATTCTGTGATTGTCCTCGTCTATAACGATACACCCGAACGGGCAGCTTAGCACGCATGTTCCGCAGCCGACGCAGCGGTTCTCGTCGCACACGACTACGCCGTCCACTATCGACAACGCGCCGGAGATACAGCCCTTGACGCAGGCTTTCCCGTCGCAGTGGCGGCATTGTACGGCGAAGTTCACCTCGCTGCCCTCCTCCACCTGAATACGGGGAATAGGCTTTTTGTTGCTTTTAAATGCCTTTATCATATTCGGCGCTCCGCTGTTTGCCGCCGCGCAGTAGAACTCGCAGAGGTGACAGGCTAAGCACCAGTCCTCATTTACGTATACTTTTTTCATCTGTCACGCCCCCTTACTCGCCCGCGTGCTGAATACCAAGAATATCCAGCTCCTTCTGATTCAGTCCGATACCGCGCAGCATAAGTCTGTTTCCGCGCAGAGCCTCAATGGAATTGATACCCATGCCGCCCATTATCTCCTTTATCTCGTGATCCCAAGCGGTCACAAGATTGACCAGCCGCTTGTAGCCGATATCTGGGTTCAGGCGCTTTACAAGATCCGCTCTTTGAGTGGCTATACCCCAGTTGCACTTGCCCGTGTTGCAGGAACGGCACAGATGACAGCCCAGCGCCAGCAGCGCCGCAGAAGCTATATAAACCGCGTCCGCGCCGAGAGCTATCGCCTTTACTACGTCAGCCGCCGAGCGCATAGAGCCGCCCGCGATGATAGACACGTCGTTTCGGATTCCCTCGTCGCGCAGCCGCTGATCCACGCTCGCGAGCGCCAATTCAATGGGAATACCCACATTATCGCGTATCCTCGTAGGCGCAGCGCCCGTGCCGCCTCGGAAGCCGTCGATCGCGATTATATCCGCGCCCGAACGCGCGATTCCCGAAGCGATAGCCGCAACGTTATGCACCGCCGCGATCTTCACGATAACGGGCTTCTCCCAACCTGTCGCTTCCTTCAATGAGAAAACGAGCTGCCGCAGATCCTCGATAGAGTAGATATCGTGGTGCGGAGCGGGGGAGATGGCGTCTGTGCCCTTGGGTATCATACGCGTCTTGGATATTTCGTCGTTTATCTTCATTCCGGGGAGATGTCCGCCGATACCGGGCTTTGCGCCCTGACCCATTTTTATCTCGATAGCCGCGCCCGCGTCCAGATAGCCCTTGAACACGCCGAAGCGCCCCGAAGCTACCTGACAGATGGTGTTCGCGCCATACTTGTAAAAGTCCTCATGCAGACCGCCTTCGCCCGTGTTGTAGAACGTTCCCAGCTCCTCCGCTGCTCTCGCAAGCGATTCGTGAGCGTTTTTGGATATCGAGCCGAACGACATAGCCGAGAACATTATCGGTACGTCAAGCTCAAGATACGGCGTTTTCTCGAAATGCGCCTTGCCGTTCTCGTCGTAGGAAATTTTCTGCGACTTCTTGCCGAGGAACGTCTTTGTTTCCATAGGCTCGCGGAGCGGGTCGATGGGCGGATTGGTTACCTGAGAAGCGTTCAGCAGAATTTTGTCCCAATAAACGGGGTAGTCCTTGGGGTTACCCATTGCCGACAGCAGAACTCCGCCGCTGCCCGCCTGCTTGTACACCTCGTCCATAACAGTGTGCGTCCAGTTTCCGTTCTCGCGGAACTGATTCTGATTCGGGCGAATTTTTATTGCGTGAGTGGGGCAAAGGCATACGCACCTCTGACAGTCCACGCAGGTCATTTCGTCAGCAATCATCTTATCGAGATCGGGATCGTATTTATGTACCTCGTTGGCGCACTGCCGCTCGCAGACGCGGCACTTTATGCACCTGTCGGGGTCTCTTATCACCTCAAAAAGAGGGTTCATATAATTTATCACTTATTTTCCCACCCTTTCCTGTGCGTTCTTGTCAAGCGTAACGATAATAGGCTCGCCGCCGCGCGGGCTCCATATCCTGTCCACGTTCGGGCACATTGTCCTTATCGAGCACTCCTCGGACGAAATATATACGGTATCGTCCTTCTCGGCGGCTACCATAGAGCGCAGCTTGAGCCTGTCGTTGAGCGCCATAAGCCCGTTGTTGAAGCCGAGAATTATCGAGAACGGACCGGTTATCAGCAAGCTCGAATAAACGTTTCTGAAATGGCGGAACTTCTCGGTGTCCTCGGGGGAGAACTTTCCGCTCTCCAGCTCGCTCCAGAACGGCGAAGCGATAACCTTAGCCACGTCCTCGAGCGGCATTTCAAGTCTTCTGTGCAGGTAATCAATTATATATGTAATGACCTCGGTGTCGGTGAGAAGATTGCACTTGTAGCCGAACATCTCTATAAAGCGGCGGTTTGCGTCGTAGGACGATATCTCGCCGTTGTGGACGATAGTGTAGTCCAGCAGCGAGAACGGGTGAGCGCCGCCCCACCAGCCGGGGGTGTTCGTCGGGTAGCGCCCGTGGACTGTCCACGCCCAGCCGGAGTATTCCTCGAGACGGTAAAAGTCGCCTACGTCCTCGGGATAGCCGACTGCCTTAAAAACGCCCATATTCTTGCCGCTTGAGAACACATACGCGCCATTGATCTTGTCGTTTATCTTGATGACGCATTTTGCGACGAATGTGCGCTCGTCAAGCTGACTGTCCTGCAATTTTGTTGGCAGGGGATTGACGAAATAGCGCCAGATAAGGGGTTCGTCGGTGATGTTGGGGTTTTTGCGGACGGGTATCCTCGACAGGTTTACCACGTCGAAATGGCGGTCGAGAAACGCCTCGGCTTTGATACGTGCCTCGCTCGAATCGTAAAAAACGTGCAGCGCGTATTGATCTTTGTACTCGGGGTATATCCCGTACCCCGCGAAGCCGCCGCCCAAGCCGTTTGAACGCTCATGCATACAGCCGATCGAATTCACGATAACGCTGCCGTCGGTACGTCTGCCGCTCCTGTTTATGAAGCCCGAGATCGCGCAGCCCGCGGGAATTCGTGTTGCTCCCTCTTTCAGTAACATTAAGCTCACTACTCCTTTATAGGACGGAAAACCGCCCTTATTATCTGCCTTGCGCAATTATCAGCGCGGAGAAATTTCACAATGGACAAGTCGGGTATTTTCCGCCGCCGCATTGTTGAAAACTCTGTTAGCTATGTTGAATAAACCAAAATCCGCATTTTTTCAACATTTCGTAACAATAATATTATATCACCGTTTGCAGAAAATGTCAAGTGATTTTTGCAAGTTTTTTCTTTTGAACTTTCATTTTTGCGGGATATAATTTACATAAAATACATATATTGAGGATTATCACGCGATATTCCGCAGTCCGACAAATGTTTTAGTTGCTTTTGCAAGAATATGCGCGTTAATAATGCAAAAAATTCGTTATTTTGTATAAAATGGATTTTTTGCCAAATTGCTCTTGAAAAAACCTGTAAAATAGGATATAATATAAGATGTATGATTTTATTGCGATTTGGGCGCGAGATGGATAATTCAATATAAGGAGAAATATTTATGGCTGTGGAATTAAAGACCATTCAGCATTTGTGCGAGCTGTCCAAGCTCGACTATGATGAAGAGGGCATGAAAAAGGTAATGGGAGAGATGAGCGATATTATCGACCTTATGGACGAGATCAAGGATTTCGACCTTACGTATGACGATACCAAGGACGGCAATGAGATACGCTTCGGCGATACCCGCGAGGACGTTTCCGAGGAGTCGTTCCCTACGGACAAGCTGCTGTCCAACGCCGAGAATACCGAAGGGTGCTATGTAGTGCCTAAAGTCGTGGAGTAAAGAGCAATATTATAAACACACGGCGTCAAAAGTCGCAAGCAACGATGATGACGGCGAGAGCGAAGCGGCCGGAGGAGTTACCGCTGGCTAGGGCGGCGAAGCCGACCGGTGCGAGCTTTTGACAATTAAATAAGGAGAAAAGTATGGACCTAATAAGAACTAATCTGCGAGAGCTCCGCAAATCGCTTGATAGCAAGGAAATAAGCGCGGCGGAGCTTTGCGGAGAATATTTTAAGAGGATAGAAGCGGTCGATCCCGAGCTGCTTTCGTACATCACGGTAACAAAGGAAAAGGCGCTGAAGGACGCGGAAAACGCCCAGAAACTCATTGACGAGGGCAAGGCAACCGCGCTTACGGGCATTCCGCTCGCGATAAAGGACAATATCTGTATCGACGGAGTGCGCACGACTTGCGCAAGCAAAATGCTGGAGAATTTTATTCCGCCGTACAACGCGACAGTTATTGAAAAGCTGAACGCCGAGGGGTATGTTCTGCTTGGACGCACATCTATGGACGAGTTTGCAATGGGCGGCTCTAATCAGACCTCCGCGTTTGCCAAGACAAAGAACCCGTATGATCTCGAATGCGTTCCGGGCGGCTCCTCGGGCGGCTCGGCGGCGGCGGTTTCGGCTTCGCTTGCTCCTGCTGCGCTCGGCAGCGATACGGGCGGTTCTATCCGCCAGCCGTCATCGTTCTGCGGTGTGACAGGCATCAAGCCGACCTACGGGCGCGTTTCGCGCTACGGATTAGTGGCGTTCGCAAGCTCACTGGACCAGATAGGTCCGATATGCAACGACGCTCGCGACTGCGCTGTTTTACTCAACGCAATATGCGGTCACGACCGTCATGACGCGACTTCCGCACGTGTTGACACTCCCGACTTCACGGAAAAGCTCGGTCAGCCGATAAAGGGTATGAAGATCGCTCTGCCTAAGGAGTTCTTTGCGGAGGGTGTTGACGACGCTGTAAAAACAGCTGTCATGAGCGCGGCACACGAGCTTGAAAAGCAGGGTGCGGTTCTCGTCGAATGTTCAATGCCCGGATTGAAATACGCTATTCCTGCGTACTACCTGATAGCGTGCGCGGAGGCGGCGTCAAACCTCTCGCGTTTCGATGGCATAAAATACGGTTTCCGCGGTGAGGGCAGAACCTTTGAGGAGCTTATCCGCGACAGCCGTTCACGCGGTTTCGGCGAGGAGGTAAAGCGCCGCATATTGCTCGGCAACTACGCGCTCTCCAGCGGCTATTACGACGCTTATTACAAGAAGGCGCTCGCGCTCAAGCAGGAGATAATCCGCCAGTATAATCAGATATTCGAGCAGGCGGACGTAATCTTAACGCCTACCGCGCCCACTCCCGCGTATAAAATAGGCTCGCAGGACAGCGACCCCGTAAAGATGTATCAGGCGGATATCTGTACGGTAACGGTAAACATCGCGAAGCTGCCGGGCGTTTCGACGACCTGCGGCTACACTGACAGCGGCTTGCCTGTCGGTATGTCGATTATCGGAAAGCGCTTTGACGAGCAGACTATTCTGCAATGCGCTGACGCGTTCGAGCAGGGCTTTTCGCCCGTTGCTCCGAAGCTGTAAGGGGGTGTACAAATGAGTGCTTATTTTCCCACAATGGGTCTTGAAATTCATGCGGAACTGCTGACTATATCTAAGGTGTTCTGCACCTGCTCCGCGGAATTCGGCGGAACTCCGAACTCACGCTGCTGCCCCGTTTGCAGCGGATTGCCGGGAACTTTGCCCGTACTCAACCAAAAGGCGGTCGAGTACATTATAAAAGCGGGATATGTTATGAACTGCGACATCTCGCGTTTCACGAAATGGGACAGAAAGAACTATTTTTACCCCGACCTCCCAAAGGCTTATCAGATATCGCAAATGCCGCGCCCGGTATGCCTTTCGGGTACTGTCAACATTAACGTCAATGGCGAGGACAAGGTTATCCGTATTAACCGCATTCACCTTGAGGAGGACGCGGGAAAGCTTGTTCACGACGACGTGAACCGCATTTCTCTCGCGGACTACAACCGCTGCGGAGTGCCGCTTATCGAGATAGTCACCGAGCCGGACTTCCATTCGGCTGATGAAGTAATCGCGTTTATCGAGAAGATAAAGCTGCTGCTGCAATACGCGGGCATATGCGACTGTAAAATGGAGCAGGGCTCTATCCGCTGCGACGTCAACATCTCTATCGCACCCAAGGGCTCGACGGAGCTTGGAACGCGTACCGAACTTAAAAATCTGAACTCGCTCAAAGCAATTGCCAGAGCAATCGAAGTCGAGATTGAGCGTCAGGAGGAGCTGTTGGAGAGCGGCGAGCGCGTAATTCAGCAGACGCGCCGTTTCAACGAGCAGCTCGGCGAGACCACCGCAATGCGCTCCAAGGAGGAAGCTCACGATTACCGTTACTTCCCCGACCCCGATATCCCGCCGATAATCTTCACCGAGGAGGAGCTTGACGAGATAAAGCGCTCCATTCCCGAGCTGCCCGAGCAGCGTGTGGCGAGATACGTTGACGAGTATGGCATTAAGAAAGCGGACGCGGACATTATCGTTGGCGACAAGCGCGTATGCGACTTCTTTGATGCGGCTATTGCGCAGTACGACAATCCTAAGGCGATCGCGAACTATATAATCGGCGAGCTTATGCGCCGTATCAACCTCGGTGAGGCGGATATGGACGCGCTCAAATTCGGCGGCGCGGAGTTTGCGCAGCTTGTCGAGTATATGCAGACCGATAAAATTTCGCAGGCTAATGCAAAGACCATTCTTCGCGAGATGATCGAGAACGGCAGCAGTCCCAAGGATATCGCTGACCGCGACGATCTCTGGATAAAGGAGGACAACGACCTGCTGGCAAAGGTAGTCGACGAGATAATCGCGAACAACCCCAAGCCCGTCGAGCAGTACAAGAGCGGCGACCAGAAGGTATTCGGCTTCTTTATGGGACAGGCGAACAAGGCGCTTAAGGGCGCGGCTTCGCCCAAGGCTATTCAAGAGTATATACGCAAAAAGCTCTCCGAATGAGAATTATCTTAATAGTAAATCCCCGAGGTGTTCTCGGGGGTTTTTGTGTATTATAACGAAAAAATTTGTTACTTTTGACGGGCGTATTCCTCCAGAAATCGGCGTATTTTTCCCATGCAGACCTCTGAATTCGGCTGTATATTCAGCTTGTCGGTGATCTCGGCGAGCAGTTGGCGCGCCGTTGTTTCGTCGGTGAATTCGATCTCAAGCTCGAAGTCGGTTTTACCAAAGTATTCGCTCTTGTCGAGATCAATCTCGGCGCCGTCAAAGCGCTTTACGGAGCGCGTTGTCGTGAGCGCTCCCAGCCGCTCTACATCAGGAAGCTCGTCGTGGTTGTCGGTCTTGAACAGCTCGTCTGCCGCAAGCGTTTCGGGGAGCGCGTTCAGCGGCTTTTCAAGCTCCACGCGCGAATACGTCCGCGCCGCAGGGAACTTCATTTGCAGAAAGTACGCACCGTCAATTTCGCGCACGCGACAGGTTATATGTGTGTTCGAGAGCCGAAAATCGTCCGTGTCATAGTAGTGATTGGTCTGTACAACCGTTTTGTCCCAATCATAAAGCGACAGTAATTTCTCGTATTGCTCGGAAGTGAGTATTATCTTGAATTCGTTTTCTATCATAATTACCTCGTAAAACAGGTTTTAAATGTATCCATTAAGCCCGCGAACACTGACCTCTCCAGAGCCGACCTCGAAAAATCCGTTCTCGTTGCGGCAGATAAGATAGCCGTTCGGGGCGACATCGACAGCCTCGGCAACACGTTCGCCTTCCGCGCCGAGTATCTTCACGCTCCGCCCGAGGTTGACGAGCCGCCGCCTGTATTCGTCGAGACAGTCCGCAAACGGCATTGCGGCACGGTTTCTGACCTCGCTGACCACCGCTTTGAGCAGCGTGTTCCTTTCGGGAGCCGTACCCGTGAGCATCAGCAGCGAGCCCGCATTGGGAAGTCCGACCATGCGGAAATAATTCTCGTCTTGTGAAATATTTATTCCGATACCGCAAATTACAGCCGTACTTGCACCAAAACGCATACTCTCGCATAAAATACCACAGACCTTGTGTGATGAGACTATAACGTCGTTCGGCCATTTGATACCGAGCTCGGGCGGTTTGTCGTACATTTCCGCGATAGCCGAGCACACGGCAAGTCCCACGCGAGCTGTCAATGTTTCACATTCGGGAGGGTCTATGAGCAATACCGACAGCGGGAGCATACCGTCATTTGTCGACCATGCGTGGCCGCGCCGCCCCTTGCCCGCGGTCTGGATGCGCGCCGTAACTGCTGTGCCGTCCGAAAGCGCACCGCAACGCGCTTTGAGGTAGTTGTTGGTGGAGTCGACCTCCTCCAAAAAAATGATGTTTTCCACTGTTATTTGGTCTCCATTGCGAGGATATTCATCTTAATCTGCCCTTTTTCGCTCAGCTCGATAATGCCGAACGTAGGTTTGTTTTTGCCTCTCGGGGAGTCGAGACTACCCGGGTTCATCACGAACACGCCCTCCACGACCTCCGTGCGGTAGAGGTGAGTGTGACCGTAGAGCGCGATTCTGCAGTCGTTCTGCTTGGCGGCGTTGACGAGCAAGCCCAGTCCGTCGCGAACGCCGAGAGTGTGACCGTGACAGCAGAATATCTTTATCCCGTTGCACGCATGGACTACATGGGTTTGCTTATGCGTGCCGAAGTCACAGTTACCGCCGACATAGACCATAGGCAGCTGCGGGAACGCGTGATTTATATCGGCGAACTCGTGCTCGCCGTCTCCGAGGTGGATAAGCATATCCGCGTCGGGGTTTTTCTTCACGGCAGTTTCCAGTACCGCGTAGTTCTTATGGGTATCCGATACGACCAATATTTTCATAATTTGACCCTTTCTGTGGCTGTAAGGTCGGCGTTATGCCGATTTTGGCGCTAAGTACGTTAAAATGTAACATAGCGGCTTGTTACTGAATATAATAATATAATTATACCATAAATTCTTATGAAATAAAAGGGGTCTTAGGATTTTTTACCATTTTTTACGGGAGGAATATTTTATGAACGAAAAAAATCTTGATCAGCTCATAAGCGCAGCGAGCGAAAAGCTGGGAACGTCGCCCGACAAGCTCAAGAAAACACTGGAAAACGGTGATATAAAGGGATTGTCAGCAGGACTGTCGAAGTCGGATAAGGAAAAGCTGCGCGAGGTGCTGGCAAACAAGGAGCTTATGGAAAAGCTGCGCCACGCGTCGGGTCCCGACGATATAATGCGCATTTTGTGGAAAAAGTAACGCGAGAGTAACAATGATGAAAGGAGCAGCGCATGGATAATATTGAGGACATTCTCCGTGCGCTCACGGAGGACAGCGACGAGGACGAGCGCAATAACGAAGCTAATGCGCAGAGCTCGGACGGGCAGGGCGGTGGACTGTTCTCGGGGCTTGACCCCGAGATGCTGCTGAAAATGCTGAGCCTGTTCGAGACGTTTAATCAGCCGAGTGACAATGAGCGTTTCCTGCTGGCGCTGAAACCTCTTCTGCGCGAGGAAAACCGTCCGAAGATCGATTCGGCGCTGCGGCTTATGAAGCTTTTTTCGCTGCTTCCCGTGCTCAGGGAAAGCGGTCTTTTTGACAAGCTGCTGTAAGGTGTTTTTTTAGACGTTTACATAGTATTTTTTGAGTATTTTTTCGGGCTGTTTTTTCAGGTCGTTTTCCGGGGGTGTTTTTTATGGTATGGAATTCAACGCAATCCGCATTGTACAGGGCAATAGACAGACATAACGGCGGCTGCTCCGAAAGCGATTTCCGGCGTGAGGAAAACGTTGAAAAAAAAGACGTAAGATCGTGTCGTGATAATGAACCGAAAAACGCTGAAAAATTTGTTCGCGAAGAGACGAAAAAACGCTGTGAAAACTGCCCGAAAAAATGCGCGTACAACCCTCCGTCCGATCCGATATCGAGAATAATGTCGGACAGGGATATGCTGCTGATAGCAGGTCTGATATTTGTGCTGATGAAAGAGAACGCCGACAAAACACTGATACTGGCGCTGGTGATAGTTCTTTTAGGTTAAATTGCACAATAATTGTTTCGCAAAACGCCGTATTTTCGGCTTGAAATCCTAAAGGAAATGTGATATAATAAAAATATATATGAAAGACTAGATACAGTCAGAGTAGTCGGAGCTGCGGAGCACAGAGAGCCGTGCGGCGCTGAGAGCGCGGAGTCCGCTGCCGATGAAGTGCGGCTGTATGAGGTGCCGTAACGGCACTTCTGTCGGTGCGGGGAAATCACAGTATCCGCGCCCGTTTTCCGCGTTAAGGAGAAACGAGGGGCGTTAGTACCGCCCGAAGCGAAGTGGAACCGCGTATCGCACGCCTTCGCGCAGTACAGACGGCTGTACGCGCGGAGGTTTTTTAATTGGTTGTGTTCTGGCGCCGCTGTATGAGACGTTGTGATAAAGGTAAATGTGACGGGCAGAAATCACGGCTCGGCTAGGCGAATTAAGCGAGCCGGTGCGAGCTTTTGCTTTTTAAATCAGGAGGCAGAATGTTTGAGCGCTTGAAAGAGGAAATAGCGTCGATAAAGGCGCGCGACCCTGCCGTTCGCTCGGCTTGGGAGGTGTTGTTCCTGTATCCGTCGTACAGTGCGGTGAGGAGCTACCGCATTGCGCATTGGTTCCACGAGCGCGGGCATTTTTTCATCGCGCGGTGGATATCACAGCGTTCGCGGCATAAGACGGGTATAGAAATTCACCCCGGGGCGAAAATAGGCAAGGGGCTTTTTATAGATCACGGCGCGGGGGTTGTTATCGGCGAGACTACCGAGATTGGAGATAACTGTACGCTGTATCAGAATGTAACGCTTGGCGGTACGGGAAAGGACGTGGGAAAACGTCACCCTACGCTCGGCGATAATGTTATGGTGGGAGCGGGAGCAAGGGTCCTCGGTCCGTTCAGAATAGGGGATAACTCTAAAATCGCCGCGAATGCCGTGGTGCTAGAGGAGGTGCCGCCGAACTGTACGGCGGTGGGCGTTCCCGCAAGGGTCGTCAAGCGCGACGGCGTCAGGATAGCGAACAGCGAGCTTGATCAGATACACGTTCCCGATCCCGTTTCGGAGATACTGTGCAGTCATCTTATGTATATAGACAGGCTGACAAAAGAGGTCGATAAACTGAGAGCGGAGCTTGACAGTATCAAGAATAAAGAGAAAGAATAAGACTATGAGCGGCTTGATTAAAGGCGCGGAGATAAGAGCAACAGATCAAAGCCACAGAAAGCAATGCCGCCGGACCGGCTCGCATGAAATGCGGGCGGTGCCGAGCTTTGCTTAATAAGGAGATAAATATGCAGATTTATAATACTATGACGCGAAAAAAAGAGGAATTAGTGCCTATTGAGGATGGCACGGTCAAAATATACTGCTGCGGACCGACGGTATACAATCTGATACACATCGGTAACGCCCGCGCTTTGTGCGTGTTCGATACGCTGCGGCGGTATCTGGAGTTCCGCGGGTATAAGGTGTTGTACGTGCAGAATTTCACCGACGTTGACGATAAGATCATCAAAAGGGCTAACGAGCTTGAAAAGCCGGCTTCGGAGGTCTCCGAGAACGCTATCAGGGAGTATTTTGTTGACGCAGAGGGCCTGAATGTCCGCCGCGCCGATATCCACCCTAAGGTAACGGAGAACATGGAGATAATCATCGATATAGTCAAGGCGCTTGTGGACAAGGGTTACGCATATCAAGTGGACGGTGACGTTTACTTTGAAACGTCGAAGTTCCCCGAGTACGGAAAGCTTTCACATCAGCCGCTGGACGATCTTCAGGCTGGTGCGCGTATCGAGGTCGGCGAGAAAAAGCGCGACCCTATGGATTTCGCGGTATGGAAAGCCGCAAAGCCCGGCGAGCCTTATTGGGATTCGCCGTTCGGAAAGGGCAGACCCGGTTGGCATATCGAGTGCTCGGCTATGTCTAGGCATTATATCGGCGATACTATCGACATTCACGGCGGCGGGAGCGATCTGATTTTTCCGCACCACGAGAACGAGATCGCGCAGAGCGAGTGCGCTACGGGTTCGCCGCTTGCCAAGATTTGGATGCACAACGGTATGCTTAACGTCGACAACAAGAAAATGTCCAAGTCCGCGGGCAATTTCTTTATGGTTCGCGACTTGTCGGCTAAGTACGGTTATGAGCCAATAAGATTTATGCTGCTGTCTGTGCATTACAGAAGCCAGCTTAACTATACGCTGGAGGTCATTGAGAGCTGCAAGGCGGCGCTTGCAAGGCTGTATACCTGCCGCGACAGCATGGAGAGAGTTCTCGGATCGGCTGGGGACGGAGAGGCTAAGGCGGAGACCCTTGCGGATGTAAAAACGGCTCGCGAGGGATTTGTTAAGGCAATGGAGGACGACTTCAACACCGCGGACGCTATCGCCGCCGTATTCGAGCTTGTCCGCAGGATAAATACCGCATTGGCAAGCTCCGATGTGACAAAGGGAGATATAAAAGCTTATCAAGATGAATTTACGGCATTGACAAACGTACTCGGTTTGTTGTATAATAAGAAGGACGATGAAATTCCCGCGGAGATTACGGAACTTATCGAAGAGAGAAAAGCTGCGCGCAAGGCTAAGGATTTCGCAAAGGCGGACGCTATCCGTGATAAGATAACGGAAATGGGATATATCGTCGAGGAGACAAGACAGGGAACCGTAGTAAGAAAGGGATAACAAATTGAAGAAGATTTTTACCGCGCTGTTGGCGGTTATTGGGGCAGTCACGCTTACCAGCTGTTCGACCGCGCCGCCGAACGGTATGATGAGCTATGACTTCAAGTCGATGAGTATGGATTTCATTCAGCTCTCGCCGCCGAAGGACGGAGATAAAATCGCGGTTTTCGATACCGATTACGGCGAGATAAGAGTGGTACTGTACGAGGAGTACGCGCCGGTAAAGGTGCGGTCGTTCATTGAAAAGGTAAACGAGGGCGTTTACAACGATATGGAGATAAAGGGCGTGCGCAACGACACTTATTTCCTTACGGGCGGTTTTGATAACAGCAAGGGTCAGTATATCGGAAGGTTGGACAATACCGAATTGCTGGCTAACGAATACACTCCCGAACTGTGGCCGTTCAGAGGAGCGCTTATGGGCTTTTCGGAGCGTTCGGGCTTCAGCGACGCGCGCTGGTTTATGTGCTGGGACGATAAGGAAAATCTTACGGCCGACGCGGTGAACGAGCTTAAAAGCAGTGCGGCAACTATTGAGGACAATGAGCAGCGCAGCAAAATGCTCGCGTTGTTCGATAAGTTTTACGAGGTCGGCGGGGTGTTTGGAATGGCGGGAGAATGTACCATTTTCGGACAGACATATCTCGGCTTTGACGTGGTTGAAAAGCTTACACACATTCCCGCGGACGATCAGGGACTTGCTACGGCAGAGGTTATGATAAAGAAGGTGACGATCTCGCAGTTCAAGGACGGCGACAAGGTCGACGAATTTCCGATGGCTCATCCCGATGGACTTCCCGAGGACAATAAGACCGGGGAAAGTTCCTCGGATACGCAGCCGGAATGATCACAGAGAGGTGAAATATGAGGATAAAAAGTATATTGATGTGCGCCGTGCTGACGGCGGGAATGCTGTTTACGGGGTGCAATAACAATTCGGACAGCTCGGGAGAAAATTCCGGAACTTCAAGCAGCACCGGCGGGGCGGGCAGCGCCGATCTTACAAACTTTGCGGGCAATACCGTTGAGGTCTCTCCCAAGGAGGGCGATCTTGTAGCGGCGTTCGAGATAGAGGACTACGGCACGATATACGCGGTGCTGTTTCCCGAGGCGGCTCCCGTGGGCGTGGAGAATTTTCAGAAGCTCTGTGAGGCGGGATATTACAAGGGCTTGAAGATACACCGCGTAAAAAAGGATTTTATGTTCCAGGGCGGTTCGCTCAACGGCGACGGAACGGGCGGCGACGCGCTTGTGAACGGCGGCTCATTTGGCATTGAGGTCAACGATAATCTGCGGCATTTTTACGGCGCGCTCTGCTATGCGAACGCCGCGGGGCAGAACTCCACGCAGTTTTATATCGTCAATAACAAGGTTTACGATCCCGCGGAGGACATAAAAGTGGTCGAGGAAAGACTCGCCGAGGTGCGCGAGCTGCTGAAGCAGGCGGAGAGTGATTCACAAGCCGACGCCGTGGAGTATTACAAGGCGTATGAGGAAGCGTATGCAAAGCTTCTCGAGACATTGCCGAGCTATTCGGGAAGAGGCGGCTATCCGAGCCTTGACGGCAGTTACACCGTTTTCGGACAAGTCTACGATGGTTTTGACGTTATAGAGAGCATTTCCGCTGTCGACGTTGAGATGGGCAGCGACGGCGCTATGTCCAAGCCCGTTCAGGATATCATCATCGAAAATGTTTATATTTCAAAATATGTGGAGGGTTAAGTATGAAAAGATTTGCGAAAATTCTTTTAAGCGCGGCTCTTGCGGCAGGCTGTATGCTCGGACTTGCGGGCTGTAACAAAACGCCTGCGGGAAATATCTCCAACAGTATGACGTTTACCGAGGGCGATAAGATAGTCGAGATCACTTTCGAGGATTACGGAACCATAAAGGCAAAGCTCTACCCCGATATCGCTCCGAACGCCGTCGATAATTTCATCAAGCTCGCTGAGAGCGGCTACTACGACGGTCTTAAGATACACCGCGTCGCTAAGAATATGTGCATACAGGGCGGTTCGCTGAACGGCGACGGAACTGGCGGAACGGCGCTTATCGGTGATACGGGCTCGTTTGATATCGAAACAAGTCAGGACGCGCGCAATTTCTACGGCGCACTCGGCTACGCCAATCAGGACGGTCAGAATACCACGCAGTTCTACATAGTTACCGCTCAGACCAAATCGGATATCACGCAGTACAGTCCCGCGACGATCCGCGAAAAAGCAGCCGAGTTCACCGCTAAAAAAGAGGAACTGGAGGATTCCGATCCGTCATATGCGAATGTCGAGTATATGGAGACCTATTACACCAACCTCGCTGATATGCTCGAGAAGGCATCCGAGGAGATAGTCGAAAAGTACAAGACCGTAGGCGGTTATCCGCTTTGGGACGGCGGTTACACCATTTTCGGACAGGTTTTCGAGAACCTGGACGTGCTGAACAAGATAGCGGCGGCAGAGGTAACTACCGATATGAACGGCGAGAAGATCAGGCCCGTAAACGATATCATCATCAGTTCCGTGAAGATAGTTGATTTTGTTATGCCGCAGGAGAGCACGGGAGAGGCTGAAGCTGAATAAATAAGTATACAAAAGCCGCAGAGGAAAGCCCCTGCGGTTTTTCTTATGCTGCGCTGGAGATAAGCTCCGTAAGCGCCGAGAGCGCGGAGCGCTGTTCGCTTTCGGAGAGCGCTCCGCCGTTCCTCGTGCGGAATTTTGCCGAAACGCGCCAGTTGTTCCCGTCGGGTACGGCTCGGATGCTGTACGCCTCGCAGGTTCTTTCCTCATCGTTGTGGAGATAGTTCAGCACGAGCTTGTCCGACTTACCCGATAGCAGCATGAGCGCGGCGGTCTCAACGTCGCTGTAATAGCCGTACAGCATACCGTCCTTTATATACCGTGAGCCGTTCAGCACCGCCGTCCTGCCGTCCTCGCCGGAGGTCATTCCTCTGCCGTTTTTCGTAGGCGCGAGCCTCGGGAGGAGTGAGGCTCGCCCGCCTTCGCTGTCCGCGATCAGATCAAGCAGCGTGGTCTTGGGGGAAACGCCCATTCTGTTCGCGTTTTCGATAAGCGCTAACGGCTTTTCGGCGGAGGTTATGCCTTCTGTGAATTGAAGATCGGTCAGGAATTCGGCGCTTTCCGCGCAGCAAACGGGCATATTCAGGCTGCACCGCATATCAAAGTACAGTGTTTCGAGAGCGTCCGCGGCGCTTACCTTTTCAAATCCGCTGCCAAGTATCAGCAGCTTTGTTTCGGCCATATACAGCTTTTTGCCGTCGATAAGCGAGATGTTGTCTATCGCCTCGGCCAGCGTTTCGCCTTCGCCGGACACCTTGATGACGTTTTCCTGTGACGCGTCGATAGTGTCGCCGCCGCTCCCGCCGCCGCTGAACAGCAGGGCGCTGACCCGATAATTTCCGTTGAAGTCAATAGCCGCGGCTTGGATAATGGCGCGGTTGCCAAGCTCCGTCATGTCGGCTTCGCAGCCCGTGAGCAGCAATGTGCCGATAATTATCAATGCTAATTTTTTCATTCCGTACCTCGCCGTACTTTATTTTCGGCAACAGTATGCCTCGCGCGGTAGATCTCAATGACCGCGCTTCCGGCAGCAAACAGCATTACGCCGCTCCTGAACGCCGCGCAGAGCGTCCATACAGCCGCCGATGCGCCGTCAAGCCGCTTGAAGAACGAGATGTCCGACAACGACGCCGCCGCGATATGGGGATACTCACACAGCCCGTACATATCGCGGAGAACAAGACAGCTCGTCACCGTTATCAGCAGACCGCCGAGCAGCGAAAACACCGCGAAGAACATCGCCGTAAGCCCCGTCGAGGAGCTTTTCTTTTTGTTGACATACGGCAGCAGCGCAGCGAATATCAGATAATCTCCGCCGCGCAGCACGCGTTCTGCCGTGTCGCCGAGCAGCGATGAGAAGCTGCCCCGTGCCGCGAGACCGTCCGTTTGCATATACGGGATATCGGCAAGCAGTATCGTGACTGTAATAAGCGCGGCGGCTATCATAAATATCGCTCCCGACCTTGCAAGCGCTTCAATTCCCATTATTGCCGCGTACACCGCGAATACTGCCGAAATTGCGAAGATGATCCAGCTTATTCCGCCGTTGAGCAGGTTTTTTACCGCGAACTGCGACGAGTTGAACAGCGTCCGCAGTGCCGCGCCGACGAGCAGCAAAGCCGCGAATATCGCGCCGCACCACCCGAAAAATTTATTTTTTTTGTACACCGCACGGTGGATATTCATTCCCTTGAACGAGTAAATGATAACGGGCAGCGCGAGCACGAACCGCACTATTTCGGCGATTATAAGCGCAAGTATTGCCTCGCCTGCCGTTCCCGAGACGGTGCGCGGGTACACTATTTCGGCGCTCAGGCGGCACAGAAACAATACGCAGAATAATTGCGACGTGCTTATTGAATTCTCTTTAAGCATATTAACCCCCAGATTTTGCCCCGTTTAAGCTCTGCACGGTGACGTCTCCCTTAGCCATTTTCTTCCACCCGACCCTCACGAGCATATCGCGCATCGCCTTAGGCGAGAACGGCGATATCGGCGCCATATAGGGAATTCCGTAGGTGTTGAGCGAACACATCTTTATCACGACCGCGCCGGCCATTATCAGCAGCCCGTACAGACCGAAAACGCCGCCCGCGATAATATATAAAAACCGCAGCACGACCGTCTTTTCGTACATCGTCGGCACTACAAAGCTGCACAGTCCCGACAGCGCCACAACAAGCACCATAGGCGCTCCGACAAGTCCAGCGCTCACCGTGATGTCGCCGATGACCAGACCGCCTACAACGCCTATCGCGTGACCGATGGGACGCGGCAGACGTATTCCCGCTTCCCTTAGTATTTCGTACATAAAGTGAATAAACAAACATTCCACCATAAGCGAGAACGGCGCGGTCTGCTCGGCGGCGGCTAAATTCAGTATCAGCGCCGACGGCAGCATTTCGGGATTATATGACGCTATCGCCACATACGCTCCGGGCAGAAACAGCGTTATAAAATACGCGCAAAGCCGCACCAGCCTTATGAAAAACGCGTAAAACGGCTTTTGAGTGTAGTCGTCGAGGGTCTGAAAGCATTCGATAAACAGGTGCGGCACGACCAGCGCGAACGGCGTGCCGTCCACGAGTATGCCCACGCGCCCCTCATAGAGCTTAGCGGCGAACGTATCGGGACGCTCGCAGGTTCCGCACTCCGAGAAGAACCAACCGCCGTCACCCTCGAAGTACGGCTGCAAATAGCCGCTTTCGAGTATCGTGTTCAAATTGACCGACTTGAGCCGCTGCTTGACGTTCGCGAGCAGCTCGGGCGATACCTTGTCCGAGATATAGCAAAGGCACACGTCCGTATTGGAGCGGTCGCCAAGCGTTTGCAGCTCGAATACCAAGGTAGGCGATTTGATGCGGCGGCGTATCATAGACATATTTGTGCGTATGACCTCAACAAAGCCCTCGCGAGAGCCGCGGACATTAAGCTCGCTTGACGGCTCGTCGATACCGCGCGATTTGTAGCCCTGTATGCCGATGCCGATGGCGCGTGTGCAGCCGTCGACGAGTATCACGGCAAATCCCGACTGCATTTTCAGTACCAGATCTCCGAGATTCGTTAAATTAAGCTGCTCGGCAGCCATCATATACACCTCGAAAAAGCAGGACATAAGCGTTTCGGGCAGCATTATTTCACGGTTCGCAAGATCATTCAGCTTGCCGTATATAAGCTCGGCGAGGGTATCCGTTCCCGTCATTCCTTCGCAGGTCAGCACCGCGAGCCTGTTCCCGCAGACCATTCCGGTTTTGATAATGACATCGGAGGAGTTGTCGGTGTATATTTTGATGTTCTCCAAGTTCCTGTCCAACGATATATCCACGGACAGCTCGGGGGATAATCTTGTATTTACATTTTCTTCCATTGTATTCTCCTATCAACTTATCGTCTCTATTTTTTCACGATAAAGGAATTTTATTCACGAAGAATTTACAATATCTTCCACAGAGTCGGCGTCTGCATATCGCGGAACATCTTTATCTGCGCCTGAGCGCGGTCGCAAGCGGCGTAAAGCTCCTCGTTCTGCTCCTGAGCGAATGAATAAACCTCGGCTATGGAGCTGGTTATCTCAAGAGAATGGCCAAGATCGTTTACAAGTATCGCCATGTCGAGAAAGTCATTCCATTCGTTTAAAAGCTCCTCGGCGGCTTTGGATGAGCGTTCCTTGTCTTGCTCCTCGAAAGCCTTTTCCACCTCGTTTATTTTGTCGCAGAGCATGTCGGTAAAGCTGTCCACATAGCCTACCGACATAAAGCAGCACACCGACATAACGCCGAGTATTACAATGCTAATAATTATTCTGTTCATACGCTCACCCCGCCTTTTTTACTATGGTATGGTTGCCGTTACGGTCGGCGGTCATGAGGAACACGCCCTTTATACCGACGTTGTTCTCGCGGAGAATTTTCGTCAGCCACTGCTCGCCTAGACCGAGCAAACGGAGCTGTTCGTTGTCGGTGATACCGTCGCGGATAATTACCGATGGCGGATTGTCGGTGCTGCCGCCCGCTTGAACGTCCTGCTTTTCGGCAGGCTGATAGTCCTTTTTCAGCAGGAAGTTTATCTTGCCTGTTGTCTCAACTATCGCGTAGTGTATCTGCGTTATGTCGAATATCTGCTGCTCGCGCATTGCCTCGGTAAGGTCGTCGACTGTGTAGCGCAGGCGTTTCATTTCCTTCTGGAGAATGTCGCCCTCGGAAATGATAATGCGCGGACTGCCGATCATCAGCTTGCGCACCTTTGCGGATTTGAGCATTATTCCAGACATTATAACGTCAAGACATACTAAAGTTAAGATAGGGACTATGCCCATTATCATAGGCACGGAGCTGTCTTCGACGGGTATCGCGGCGATATTCGAGATGAGTATCGTGACTACAAGCTCCGACGGCTGTAATTCCCCGAGCTGCCGCTTGCCCATAAGCCTCAGTGAAAAGGTGATGACGATGTATAAAATGACCGCTCTGATTAAAACGATTGCCATATAAACACTCCTTTTTTTGAAAATATTTTAAAATAGTATTTGGCAAAATGTTAAAAATATTCTTGATTTTTCCGTTGAAATATGTTATAATTTTAACAAGAGATATTTCATACAGTGAGGATACTTTCATGAAAATAAATATCGGTGTCTCAACGGCTTCATTATATCCACTGCACGTCGAGGACGCTTTTGCGGAGATAGCGCGGCTTGGCGTGAAAAGCGCGGAGGTCTTCGCGAACTCGACGCGCGAGGCGGGAGAGCCTTATATTTCGCAGATGTGCGATATCCGCGATAAGAACGGAATGACCGTAACGTCGTTTCACCCGTTCTCGTCGCCGATGGAGAGCGTGTTCCTGTTTTCGACCTACGACAGGCGCATCGAGGAAATGGTCGAGATGTACAGCGGATTTTTCGGCGGTATGAACAAACTCGGCGCTAAGGTGTTCGTGCTGCACGGCGCGATACTGAGCAGCAAGTGCACGGTGTCGCATTATCTGGACCAGTTCCGCATGCTGAGCGAGGTCGGCAGGGAATACGGCATAACCGTCGCGCAGGAGAACGTGCATTACTGTCTGTCGGGACGGCTGGATTTTTTAAAGATGATGAAACGCGAGCTTGGTGATAACGCGAAGTTCGTGCTTGACTTGAAGCAGGCGCGGCGCAGCGGCGAAAATCCGCTTGAATACATCGACTCGCTCAGCGACAGTATCGTGCATTGTCACCTCTCTGACGGCGACGAGAGCCGCGACTGTCTTCCTGTCGGAAAGGGGAAGTTCGATTTTACAACGTTTGCGCGGAAGATGTTCTCGCATGGCTACAACGGCGCGTTCATCGTGGAGCTTTACCGTGACAATTACGGTGAATTTGAAGAGCTGAAAAACTCCGTGGACGTGCTGAGCGAGATAGTGGATAAAATAAAATAGCGGCTGTCCTCTCTCAAATTGCGGGAGAGGATAATTTTTTGTAAAAATTCACAAATACCCCTTGAAATAAATGACAAATTGGGTTATAATATATATTGTATATCTTTAGCAATCGACAACAAGATTTTTGACGAGCAAGCGGAGCAAAGGCGAACGGAGTGTGGCTCGCCGAAATTGCGAAGCTTTTTAAAATTAGGAGGACAAAGTGAAGGGCGCTTTATTATATTTATTCGATTTTTTTGCGGGAAAATGCGACTTGCTTGAGGTCATAATCAGATTTTTCTCGGTATTCGTGATCATTTTTCTGTGCTTTCCGATACATGAATGTGCGCACGCGCTGGTGGCGAAAATTCTCGGCGACGATACCGCGGAGCGGCAGGGAAGAGTTACGCTTAACCCTCTCGCTCATATCGACCCCATGGGCGCGATATGTATGTGCATATGCTGCATAGGCTGGGCAAAGCCCACACCCGTAGACCTGCGCAACTGCCGCAAGACCTCAATGCGTACCGCGAACGTGTTGGTGTCGCTGGCGGGACCGTTGTCGAATATCCTGCTCGCGCTTATCGTCATGCTTATCGAGAAGATAGTGGTCGTTGCCGTGGGCGTACCGCTTGAGGCGGCGCCTGTTTCGGGAAATTTCGGTTCCGACGCTATGGTCGTTTACAATTATGTTTTTCAGCCGACGGTCGGTTATATCCTGATCGGACTTGGTCAGATAGTTCAGATAAACATATTCCTCGGGATATTCAATCTTATCCCGATTCCTCCGTTCGACGGATATCACATTCTGTCTAGTTTTCTGCCCGCCAAGGCGTTGTTTTTTATGGAGAAGAACGGGCAGATAATCCATTTTATCGTATTCGTGCTGCTTATCTCCAACGTTCTGGACAGACCGCTGATGTTCCTTGAAAACGCGATATGGACGTTCCTTGATCTGATAACGAGGTTCATTTGTTAAATTATGACGGAACTTAATTTTAAGCTGGAAATCTTTGAGGGACCTCTTGATCTGATGTTAATGCTTATTCAGAAGCATAAGCTGAACATTCAGGATATCGAGATAACCGTGCTGCTCGACCAGTTTATGCTGTATCTCGAGCGTATGACCGAGGCGGATATCGAGGTCACGTCGGACTTTCTCGAAATGGCGGCGCGGCTGATACTGATAAAATCAGCGGCGCTGCTGCCGAAAGAGGAAGCCGAACAGATGAAACGTGAGCTGCAGGGTGCGCTTATCGAGCTGGCGCTTTGTAAGACCATGGCGGGCAGACTGAAACGGCGGTTTCAGGGCGATACTATATTTGTACGCGAGCCCGTACAAATAGATATCGACAATACCTATCGGCTTACTCATCAGCCCGAGGAGATACTGCTCGCGTACAGTGCGATATCGGAACGTTCGCGGCGCAAGGCATCGTTTAATATGCGTCCGCCCGCGCCCGTCGTTGAGAAAAGCTACGTGACCGTATTCACGGGTGTGTTCTCAATACTGAAAAGTCTGCGGCAAAATCACACGGTAACGCTTGGCGAGCTGTATCAGGGTCAGCCGCGTTCGCGAAAGGTCGCGACTTTTCTGGCGATACTCGAGCTGTCAAAGGACGGCAGGATAATCATCTCGGAGGACGGCACGAGCGTACGTCTCGCGACTTCCGAGGACAGAGCGAGAGCGCTTGCGGCGCTTGAAAATAACGTAAACGACGAGGAGAGCGGGGAGGTCGGCGAGTGAAATTCAGCGAGGGAATGGCGGCTGTTGAGGCGGTGCTTTTCGCGCACGGAGAGCCTATCGAAGCAGACAAGCTCGCAGCTGCCGCGGAGATCGAAAAGGAGACCGTGGAACGCATAGTGGAGCGCCTTAATGACCGTTACAGCGAGCAGGGAAGCGCGTTCACGATAGGAAAGCTCGGCGACAGCTATCAGATGATGACAAAGCCCGAATTCGCGCGGTATATCAAGACGGCAATGGAAACGCGCAGGCAAACGCCTCTGTCACCCGCGGCGCTGGAGGTTCTGGCGATAGTCGCGTACAATCAGCCCGTAACGCGCGGATTTATAGATCAGGTGCGCGGAGTGGACAGCTCGGGCGTGGTGCGCAGCCTTACCGAGCGCGATCTTCTCGAGGAGCATGGCAGGCTGAACGATGTGCCCGGCAGACCGATAGCGTACAGGACTACGGATACGTTTCTGAGGTGCTTCGGGCTGAACAGTCTCGAAAATCTGCCGCCGATACCCGGAAGTACGGATCAGATCGACTTTGACGAGTACGAGGAAATGACGAGCTTCGGTGAGGATAGCGAGGCCGTGAGCGCTGACACCACGTGAGATACTTCCGAGTGACATATATCCGGAGGTGATGTTTTGGGTTGGATAATAGCAGGTGCGGTGCTTATTGTGCTGCTGATCCTGCTTTTGTGCAATGTGACGGTTATTTTTGACTTTCGCGGGGATATTTATTTAAGGATAAGCTATCTGTTCTTTACGATAGTGAAGATACCCGCGAAAAAGAAAAAGACCCGTAAAAAGGATAAGAAAGCGAAGAAAGCCGCAAAGTCTGCAATCAAGGCAACAGAGGCAGCCGAGACCTCCGAGGTCGGCGGAACTGCTTCCGAGAGCGAAGAAGTCCCCGAGAAAAAGTCCGGTAGCAATTCAAAAAAAACGGAGGAAAAGCCCGAAAAGAAGAAAACTCTCGGTGATATTTTTGAGGTGGTAAAGCTGGTGTTGGACAGTCTCGGAAGGCCGCTGAAAAAGCTGCTCAAGCGGACGAGAATATCTCATCTCGGTCTTGAGATCGTCTGCGGCGGAGATGATGCGGCAAAGGCTGCGCTGAACTACGGGCGGATGAATATCCTCGTCGGGAATGCACTGGGTTGGATAGACAGCTTTTTCACGCTGAAACCCGTTGACGACCTGCATATCGGAGTAGATTTTCAGAGCGAAAAAAACATCGCCGAATGTCACTGCGAGGCAAGGCTTACATTGATCGCCGCGTTGGCTTTTGTGTTCACGCTGCTCGGTAGGGCGATAAGATATTACCGCTCCCACGGCGAGGCAAAGTCGGCTGTTGATAAGTTCATTAAGAAGTAATATATAATGTATATTTAAAAGGTATGCATTGCGGTTTTGAAAGGAGTTAATTATGGCACATCCTATCGAGGGCATTATGGGAGTTTCTATGGAGAAGATCCGCGAAATGGTGGACGTAAACACCATTATCGGCGACCCTATCAGCTCACCCGAGGGGACTACGATAATCCCCGTTTCCAAGGTCTCGTTCGGCTTTGCGTCGGGCGGCAGCGACCTTCCGACGGCTGTAGCGGAGAAGTTTGCGGGCGGCTCGGGTGCGGGCGTTACCGTAAAGCCCGTGGCGTTTATCGTTATCAAGTCGGACGGCGACGTTCAGCTTATGGAGCTTGGCGGAAAGACCTCCCCCATAGAGGGCGTAATTGACGCTATCCCGGGGCTTATCGAAAAGCTAAAGGGTATGAAGAAGTCGGACGAAAATAAGGAATAATTTGTAAAAATCGGTGCACAATACCTGTTGAAAAAAATTTTAACGGGGTGAGCTGATGAAAAAAATAATTGCTTTTATTGTTACTTTGGCGATAATACTGCCGATCTTCACCGTAAACGTATTGGCTGTGAGCACATCGGCGGTGAGCGCTATCGTTATCGAGGCGGAGACGGGCACGGTGCTGTACGAGAAAAACGCTGACGAGCAGCGCGCCATGGCGTCAACGACCAAGATAATGACGGCGATATTGACGATAGAATCGGGCGACCTTGACCGCGAATTCACCGTGGATACCATGGCGATAATGGTCGAGGGCACGACTATGGGCTTGCGCGAGGGCGACCGCGTCTCGCGGCGCGATCTGCTGTACGGTATATTGCTGCCGTCGGGCAACGATGCGGCGAACGCCGCCGCGGTGTCCGTTTCGGGGAGTATTTCCGCGTTTGTCAAGCTGATGAACGACAAGGCTGCCGAGTTGGGACTGACGAATACGCATTTTGCGACGCCTTCGGGACTTGATGCGCAGGGGCACTATACCACCGCTCGAGAGCTCGCCTTGCTGACGGCTTACGCGATGAGGAACGAGGTGTTCCGCGAGATCGTAAAGTGCCAATCGGCGGAGGTAGAGTTCGGAAATCCGCCGTACAGGCGCACTCTGTACAACTCCAACAAGATGTTAAGGCGGTACGAGGGCGCTATCGGCGTGAAAACGGGCTTTACCGACAACGCGCGTAGGTGTCTCGTCTCGGCTGCCGAACGCGACGGCGTAACGCTTATCGCGGTAACGCTCAATGCGGGCGACGACTGGAACGATCATACTAAAATGCTGGACTACGGGTTCACGCAAATAAGCGCGTATCCGCTGGAGACTGGCTGTTCGGCTAAGGTCGCGATAGCGGGAACGGGGCGGACTGTCGGGGTCTATGCGGACAGCGTGACCATGTCGCTCACTTCCGAACAGCGGACAAGGCTCGAAAGGCGCGTATTGCTGCCGAGAATGGTGTATAACGACGTGCTGAAGGGCGACGTGCTCGGCAGTATCGAGTTTATACTTGACGGTAAGACCGTATGGTCGGTGCCGCTGTACGCGGACACGAACGTCTCCGCTGAGCAGGGTAAGCTGAATGTGTGGCAGAAGATATTGTCGGTTTTCGGCATCTATGCATAGATTTTTGGCGGTGCTGTCAAATGTGTACCGCCAAAATCTGCGTGACAGCGGTTGGTTTTATTCAAAGTTACTCTGCGGGTCGCAGGGCAAGTCTTGCAAGCAAGCAGGTTTGCGGACTTGTAACGTAGCAAAACGGAGCGGAAAGTCCGCAAATTCGCTAAGCCGTGGCAAATTCCGTGTTAAGTGGACAAATTAGTATTGTATAATGAGAAAAGAAATTTAAGGAGCATTTACCTTCCACTCGGGGAATTTGCCCGGTGCGAGACTTGCTTTTTAAATTAAGACCTGCAAATAAAAGTCAAGGGGTAAAGTGAAGATTTCATCTAATTTTC
>CAJUMS010000011.1 GCA_910587465.1 uncultured Oscillospiraceae bacterium | reverse complement strand
CCTGTCATTTTCGCATGTGTCGGGCAGCAGCCCTGCATGGTGACGATCTCCTTTTCGGGACACTGCTTGGCGATATAACCGCCAAGATTGCGATCGGGGATAAACAGTATCTTATCCTCGGACATACGCTTGATTATCTTGGGCGCGGAGCTTGACGTAACGCACACGTCGCAGAGCGTTTTCAGCTCGGCGGTGGTGTTTATGTACGCTACGACCGCGTAACCCGGGTACTTTTCCTTGAGCTGGGCGAGCATCTGCCTGTCGAGGAACTCCGCCATGGGACAGCCCGCATCCGGCTCGGGCAGCAGAACTTTTTTCTTGGGACAGAGTATCTTCACGGTCTCTGCCATAAAGCGTACTCCGCACATCATAACGGCTTTGTTTTCGGTGGTCTGCGCTTTTAGCGCGAGACCGAAGCTGTCGCCCACATAATCAGCTATCTCAAGAATGTCGTGCGTCTGATAGCAATGCGCCAGTATGCATACGTCCTGCTCCTTTTTAAGCTGCAAAATGCGCTCCTGAATATCCTTTATCATATGATCACCTCAAATATGTTTTAAATGCAGTAGTCGCCGTCGTCGTTGAGCTTATCGACAATGTCGGCCAGGGTTATTCCATCGAGATAGTCGGTCACGGTCTTGTACAAGCCCTCCCATATCGGCAGGGTCGCGCAGTCCACCTTGCGCGGGCAGTCGTTTTCCTCATATTGCAGACAGGCAACGGGAGCAAGGCTGCCCTCCGTCACGCGCAGTATCTCCCCTACCGTGTACCTCTCGGGGGGCTTCGCGAGCGAGTAGCCGCCCTGATAGCCGCGGTTTGTGCGCAGCAGTTCCGCCTTGTTGAGCAGAGGCACTATCTGCTCAAGATACTTTTTTGAGATGTTCTGCCGCACCGCAATGTCTTTAAGGGCTATATATCCGTCCGCGCGGTGCTGAGCAAGATCAATCAGCATACGCATAGCATAGCGCCCTTTGGTCGATATCTTCATTCTATCATTCCTTTATTTCACATATTGACAGGCTTTGCGCGCTGTCTTGCTTGATTTATATTATAACACTAAAAATCTATCTTTTCAATAGTTTTTGTAATTTTTGTCGATTTTTATTATTGTACTTGAATTTTTTGGAGAAATATAGTATAATAAAGAGTGGTGTCTGTGTCTGAGGTTTTCGGGAGTTACACGCGAAGAAAAGCTGCATATAATAATATATGTATATGTTATATTTAACAAATCCCCTATGTATTTGTTAATCTATTTTGTGACACAAATCCCCTAAAGCATATTGACTTAGTATGCATTTAATGGTAAAATAAATATATGAGATAAAGGTAGGTTGACTTGGACTTTAATTTCATTCAAAAATTTCTGCCCATGTACGCCGAAGCGGCGCGGCTGACGCTTATAATAGGCGTTATCGGCATAGTGCTGTCGGCGATAATTGGGCTTGTGTGCGCATTGGTGAAGTATTACCGCGTACCTGTGGCACGGCAAATAGCATCGGCTTATATCGAACTGTCGCGCAATACGCCGCTGATAGTACAGCTGTTTTTCCTGTACTTCGGGTTGCCTAAGGCGGGGATAGTGTGGTCGAGCGAGGCTTGCGGTATTATCGGTCTGGCGTTCCTCGGCGGCAGTTATATGGCGGAGAGCTTTCTCGGCGGTCTGAGATCGGTCGGGAGGATACAGCTCGAAAGCGCAGAGAGCCTCGGGTTTCGCCGTTTGCAGACAATGCGCTACATAGTTGTTCCGCAGGCGGCGACGGTCTCCGTACCCGCTATCTGCGCGAACATTATCTTCCTGCTGAAGGAAACGAGCGTGTTCAGCGCGGTATCGCTTGCCGATTTGATGTACGTCGCAAAAGACCTTATCGGTATGTACTACAACACTTGGGAAGCGCTGCTTATGCTTGTCGCGGCTTATCTGGTGCTGATATTGCCGATTTCCATTGTATTCACGATACTGGAGAGGAGGCTGCGCCGTGCAAGGAATTGAAGTGCTGTTTATGGGCAACAATATGCTGCGTCTGCTTTCGGGGTTGTGGGTGACTATTCGTATCTCGCTGATCTCAATAGGGTTCTCGCTTATTCTGGGAACGCTGCTCGGCGCGGTGATGACCTCGAAAATTCCTGTCGTCAAGGCGGTCTGCCGCGTGTATCTGGAGATTGTGCGGATCATGCCGCAGCTGGTGTGGCTGTTCGTGGTGTTCTTCGGAGTAACTAAGCTGACGGGGCTGAATCTCGGCGGCGAAATGTCAGCGGTCATTGTGTTCACAATATGGGGCGCAGCAGAAATGGGCGATCTTGTGCGCGGCGCATTTCTTTCGATACCTCGTCATCAGTTTGAATCGTCGCTCAGTCTCGGGCTGTCGAAGTTGCAGATGTATGTTTTTATCATCTTCCCGCAGGCGATACGCGGACTTATACCAAACGTTATCAATCTGTCAACACGAATGATTAAGACCACCGCGCTGGTGTCGCTGATAGGCGTTACCGAAGTGCTGAAGGTTGGGAAACAGATCATCGACGCTAACCGCTTCGAATACCCAAATGCCGCTATATGGGTGTATGCCGCGATATTCTTTATGTATTTTTTTATCTGTTTTCCGCTCTCAATGGCGTCGAGAGCATTAACGAAAAAGCAGGGGGGTGAGTGATATGTCCGAGCATATTATTGATATAAACGGCTTGGTAAAGCACTTTGGCGACAACGCCGTGATTGACGGCATATCGCTTTCAGTATCGAAGGGAGAAGTCGTTGTGCTGATAGGACCTTCGGGGTGCGGTAAAAGTACGCTGTTGCGATGTTTGAACGGTCTGGAACCTATTCAGAGCGGAACTGTAACGCTGCACGGCGAGCCCGTTATTCACGGCGACAAGAGCCTGTACAGGATACGGCAGAAGATCGGTATGGTGTTTCAAAGCTACGACCTTTTTCCACACTTGACGGTACTGAAAAATATCACGCTGTCGCCGATAAAGGTACAAAAGCGTGACAAATCCGAGGTTGAGGCGGCGGCACGCGAGCTTCTTGAACGAGTGGGGTTGTCGGATAAGGCAGACAGTTATCCGTCGGAGCTATCGGGCGGTCAGAAGCAGCGTGTAGCTATCTGCCGCAGCCTGATAATGAACCCCGAGATAATGCTGTTGGACGAGATCACGGCGGCGCTCGACCCCGAGATGGTCCACGAGGTGCTGAACGTTGTGCTTGATCTTGCGAAGAACGGCACCACTATGATGATCGTAACGCACGAAATGTCATTTGCGGAGGCCGTCGCGGACAAGATAATTTTTATGGACGGCGGAGTTATCGTCGAGGAAGGCAAACCGTCGGAGTTCTTTAAAAATCCGAAAACGGAGCGCGCTCAGAGGTTCCTCAAAACATTTACTTATACAAAATAACCCTCAGAGGCTATAATAAAGAACAAAAGAAATTTTCAGGAGGTAATTCGTTATGAAATTATTAAAGAAGATCGCGGCTTTATTCGCTGCATCGGCGCTTGCCGTGACGTTCGCGGGGTGCAATAACTCGCAGGAATCGGGCGATAACGGCGGCTCGGACAATTCCGGAAACGCCGCGTTCAAGACTGTTGATCAGATCAAGGAGAGCGGCGAGGTTACTATTGGCGTATTCTCGGACAAGAACCCGTTCGGTTACGTTGACAATACGGGCAAGTATCAGGGCTACGACGTGTATTTCGCGGAACGTATCGCAAAGGATTTGGGCGTTGAGCTGAAACTTGTTCCCGTGGAGGCTGCATCGCGCGTGGAGTTTCTGGAAACGTCTAAGGTGGATATTATCCTCGCGAATTTCACCGTTACCGATGAGCGCAAAGAAAAGGTCGACTTCGCGCTGCCGTATATGAAGGTCGCGCTGGGCGTTGTTTCACCCGACAACGCCATTATAAAGAGCGCCGAGGAGCTGAACGGCAAAACGCTTATCGTTGTTAAGGGTACTACCGCAGAAACTTATTTCACCGAGAACTATCCCGATGTGAAGCTCCAGAAATACGACGAATACAACGAGGCTTACTCAGCATTGCAAGACGGTCGCGGCGACGCATTCTCGACCGATAACACCGAGGTGCTTGCCTGGGCGAAGAGCAATCCCGGGTTCACGGTCGGCGTGGAAACACTCGGCAGCACAGACGCTATCGCGCCCGCTGTTACCAAGGGCAACGAAACACTGCTGAAATGGCTGAATGACGAGATTACCGCGCTTGCAGACGAGCAGTTCTTCCACAAGGACTACGACGAAACACTCGCGGCAGTCTACGGCGACGACGAGGCATACAAAGAGAACCTTGTTGTAGAGGGCGGAAAAATGTGATTACAGCAATTACTTGATAATAGAGAAACCGAGGGTTCACCTCGGTTTTTTATTCTCGACTGAACGGGAAATTGCCGACAGCACCGCCATTGCAACAGGGAAGATCACCGCAAGGAGCACTCCTATACGGAGGTTTCCTCCCGATATATCCGCCGCAAAGCCCGCCAACGCCGGTCCTGCTGCGCAGCCTATGTCACCCGCTAATGCGAACAGCGCGAACATCATCGTACCGCCCCTTGGCAGCTCCGCCGCGCCCTTGCTGAACGTCCCCGGCCACATTATGCCTACCGAAAATCCGCATACCGCACAGCCTGCAAGTCCAGCGGCGGCGTTTGGTATCAGCGCGATCATCAGGTACGAGCACACGCACAATAATGCACTCACTGTCATTGCTTTATCAAGAGACAGTTTGTCGGCAAACTTTCCGTGAAGCGCTCTTGCAGTGCCCATGAGCACCGCAAACGCAGCCATTCCCGCAAGGTCTCCTATCGTCTTGGATACGCCGAGCGCGTTCTCGCAGAGCGTGGACGCCCACTGCGACACCGCCATTTCGCTTGCTCCCGCGCACAGCATCATCGCGAACAATATTCGGAACGTTCCGCTTTTTATCAGCTCCCTGAACGACATTCCCTCGCCTTCGGGAACAGGCGTATTAATCGGAACGAACGCGAACAGTATGCCGTCCGCGAGCGGCACAATCGCCCAGATAAACGCGAGTATTCGCCAGTTCTCAATGCCGAATACCGTAAAAAACAGCGTCGACAGCACGATCACCGCCACTACTCCCCAGCAGTAGAACGAATGCAGTATGCTCATCATACGCTCTTTGTTATCGGTCGGGCACGCCTCGACGATAGGACTTACCAGAACCTCAAGCAATCCGCCGCCTATCGCGCACAGAAACACCGCAATCAGCAGACCGACAAACGGGCTTGGCAGAATCTCGGGCAAAATACCCATTGCCGCAAATCCCGCAATACTAAGTCCATGCGCGAGTAGCATTGATCTGCGATAGCCAAGACGCTCCGCAAATCCCGCTGAAGCAAAGTCTACCAACAGCTGGACAATGAAGTTAAAGCCGATAAGCATTGTTATTTGCGACAGCGGAATATCGTAGCTTGACTGAAACGTCAAGAACAACAGCGGCGCGAAATTATTGATTATCGCCTGAACGACATACCCGAGAAAGCAGGAAAATATAGTATGTTTATATGTTAATTTCATAAATTCTCCCAAAGAAATCCGCCCGAAAACAAACGTAAAACTACGTGTCCGAGCGGATAATTTCTCATTATTCTGTATTATGCTGCCTATGAACTCAGAACTGTTTTATTCCTTTAGCAGCGGCACGTATTTCCATTATTCCCGTCTCGGGATAGAAAAACTGTGTACGTCCATAGTCAAGTCCCGTGTCCTCGGCAAGGATAGGGATACGGTTCGCCATCAAAACTTTTTTTACGGCGGCGACATTGCGCTCACCAATGTTGAACTTATCGCTTGCGGTCGCAAACATAGTCGCCCCGCCCGCTATTTTGGCTTTCATACGCGCCCTGCTTGCGCCCATGCTCTCCATCTGACGTATAAGCATAGGGATAGCCGTGTCCGCGAACCTCATAGGCGTTGATGTTCCGTTTACGCCCGAAGTGCTCTCGGGAAGCATAATATGAGACAGTCCGCCCACTCTGGCAGAACTGTCCAAAAGGCAAATTCCCACACACGACCCGAGCGCGTAGGTCACCAATACATCAGGCGCTCTGCAAACCTTTAAATCACCAATACCAATAGTTATGTTACTCATCAATTAACACCAAGCTTTTTCATTAGAATGTCAAGAGATTCCATTTCAGGAATCAGAATGATGTTTGAATTAATGTCCACCCCATCTATAATAAATCCGTCATTGATAAAAAGAACCTTGTCGCCAATCTCCGAGAATTCGGTCATAGGTGCGTTCATAATAGCACCCATCATATCAACGGTCATAGACGGAACGTCCATTGCCACCGTAAAGCCCGCAAGCGCTGCCAACGCGTTAAGATACGAGCCTGCCATGATATTGCCCATTTCCTTTACGGCAGACGTGTCTGCCTCGTCCATTTTCAAAACGTCAATATTATCCTTGCCCATAAACGTATTTACAACGATCTTCGCGAATGCGTTGTCTAGCAGGAACATTATCATTCCCTTAATATCGCCCTTGAACGTTACAAGAATGCCCGTAAGCACCTGTTCGGGACCTCCCACCTCGTCTATCGCAGTCTGATAATCCAGAACGCGTATGTGAGGAACGCGCATACGCACCGACTTTGAAAGCATTGCCGACAATGACGACGCAGCGTTGCCCGAACCGATATTTCCTATTTCTTTAAGGCAATCAATAGCCACGGGAGAAAGCTCCTCAAAATTTTTTAACATAACATCACTTCCCTTCTGCTGAGATCACCATATTATCTTAAATTATTTGCTATTCTTGCAAGCTCGTCGGAGGTCGTTACCACTCTTGAGCTTATCTGATACGCTCTCTGTGTTTCGATCAGCTTTACCATCTGTGTTGCGAGATCGACATTGGAGACTATCAGCGTACCCTGGAGCTTATCCATTGTGGGCACCCATACGTCTACGCCGTCTATATTTCTGAGCTCGCGCGCAGCCACTGCCGCTCCGCTCCTGTCTGTCTCTACGTAACGGTTGGTACCCCAAGCCTCAATACCATAGGGGTTCGGGAACTCGAACACGCCCACCATTTCTCTCAACTCATCCCAATCGACGTTGGGAGTGTACTGCTCCGCCTCGGCTACCATGATACGCTGATTGTTCGCACCAAGAACATACTCGCCCTCGTTCGTCGCCAAATACCATGCGCCGTCGTCACCCTGCAATACGTCAAAGCCCGTGTTACGAGTATATCTCACCGTACCGTCGGCGCCCTCAACCGCGAAAAACGCGTCTGCGTTACCGAGCCTTACACCACTGCCCTCTACGATTTTTTCAACATTCTGATCGACTGCACCCGTACCCTCATAGCGAGTACGATCGTCAGTCGTCAGATTAGTTGAATCCGCAAACCTGAACACACCAATAATCTGACGCTCCTCCTCGTCCTCGCCCGCGGGCGTTACGAGTTCGTCCCAATTTACGCTGTAATAGTCGCCATCTCTGGAGGGAACCTCTATGCGGCGGTTAGCGTTGTCTAGAACGTATTCACCTTCGGGAGATACAACGTAGAACTTCTTTCCGTCCTGCTGTACACCGAAAGTCGTGACCGCCTTAAATACAGTCTCGCCCGTTTCAAGATCGCGCACCGCTACCTGATCGTTCTCGTCCTTCTGCACCTGTCTGTCGATAGTTTCCGCGCCAACGTCATCAATGGTGGGGGCTCTGAAAGTAACCTCAATCGGTTGAAGGTCGCTGTCAAGAATCAACTCCCCCTCGGACGAGCCGAGATACCACTTCCCCTGATACTTCTGAATGGAAAGCTGACCGTCGCGGGTATATTTTACATTTCCGTAATCGTCCATTACTGCGAAATAGCCGTCTGCAGTGCTGACTACCGCAGAGCTCGGAGCCTCGGCGTCGGAGCCCGTCATCTGAAGCCCCGCGTCCTCAACCGGTGCGGGATCGGGAGTCTCGGTAGGCTCGCCGTTTTCGTCGGGTTCACCCTCTACCGTGCCCGTGCCGTTATATATGTAACGTACTCTCTCATTGTCAATATTATTCAATGTGAACGCGCCTATCTGCTGACTTACCGCTTCCCAGTCAATACTGCCGCGCACATCACCCTTTGATATCTCCTCAAACGGCACTACTATACGGTTCTTTTCGTAATCGAGAACAAACTCGCCCGAACTGGATACAAGATACCATTCGCCATCGAGCTGTGTTATGCCGAACGCGCCGTCACGGGTATAGTTCACATCTCCCCAGCGATCCTCAACTGCAAAGAAACCCTCGCCCGCTATCGCAAAATCCTGCGGACGTTCGGTATACTCAAAGTGCGATTCGCTGAACATAAGATCGGTTTTCTGGATATATGTACCGTGACCCGTCTGCCAATCAGGCTGCGGCTCTCTTTCAACGTCGTAGATACAATCCGCGAATGAGGGGCGAATCGTCTGATAGCCAACGGTGTTTACATTCGCGATGTTGTTTCCGTAAATATTGAGCGCTTTTGCCTGCGCAATCATCGCGGATTTACCCGTATGGAACGATATATTCATAAACTAGTTCCCTCCTACGTTAAACCTTTTTACAGAGCGAAGTAGCACCCTGGTTCATGCCGTCGCATATCTGGAATATCTTACTGTTTGTCTCGAACAGTCTGTTAGCGTTCATCATCATCGTAAGCTCGTAGTTATAGTCGATATTCGAGCGCTCAAGTGCGCCCTGAACGATATCAAATCTCACATCATCGGGAACTGGCTGAGCGTTGACCGACGAAAACATATTTACGCCAAACTTCGCAACGTCCGAATCACGGTCTATGTAGCTAAGCGCCAATCTGTCGATAAGCTCTCGCTCACCACGCTCATTATTCTGATAAATACGACCGTCAACGTCGATAACGAAATCCTTGTTGCCAATATATATCTCACCGTTCTCGCCGAGTACACGACCCGAATTGGACAAAGTAAGATAACCTTCCTCGTCCAACTCCCAGTCGCCGTTTCTCGTCAACATCGTCTCGCCGTTGTAACCCGCGATATTGAAATAAACGTCGCCCCAGATAGCTACGTCAAACGGAGAATCCGTCTGTTCGAAAAAGCCCTGCTCCAGATCGGTATAGGTGGAATCGACATAAGTATGAGCGAACGTTCCCGAAAGCTCCTGACGGTGCTTTACAAGGATCATATGCTCGTCAAATCTGTCAACCAGAAGTGTGTCGCGCTTGTAACCCGGGGTGCTCGCGTTCGCGAGATTATTGCCTATGGTATTTATCCTGCGCTGATTTAATATCATTCCGTTACAAGCGTAGTAAAAGCCTCTGTTCATACGGTTCCTCCTTTAAAATACGGCTCGAGCTTTGCCTTTAACAACAATATAGCCTTTGTATGTATCTGACACACACGACTCTCGGATACTCCAAGCGCCTTTGCGATGTCGGAATATTTCATATTTTTATAATAGTAAAGCGTTACGACCTGCCGCTCCTTATCCTTGAGTTCGTCAATAGCACTCGCTATCTCGCGGCTCATTTCCTCGCGGAGCAATCCGCTGTCGGACGGCACGTCCACGGCGGGCTCGTCGATGTTGTCCTCATAGAGCAACTCCTCAAACGACAGCGTTATCGTGCATGAACACTCCGCCATTTGCTTTAGAAGCTTATCCTCGTCTATTCCGAGATGCTCTGCAAGCTCGGCAGTCGTAGGCACTCTCCCATTTAAATTATACAACATACTGTTAGCTTTGTCAAGAGTACGGGCAAATTTTCTCACATTTCTCGGTATCCAGTCCTGTCTGCGGAGAAAATCAATAATAGCGCCGCGAATTTTCAGCGAGGCATACGTCTCGAACTTTGCGCCTTTTGCGGGGTCAAAGCTCTCAATAGCGTCCATAAGCGCGATAACACCCTCATTTACAACATCGTCGGTATCGCCGTGCTTAATGTACATATTCCGCATAGACATCGCGCATGATCGCACGAGTCCCATATTATTGAGCACAATCTCATTTCGGAGCGCAACATCACCGCTTTGCTGATAAATCGCTATCTGCTCAGCGTTGTTAGAAAAGTTTTCCATATTGCGCAACCTGCCTCTCTGCCCTCTTTTCTCTCGGCAATAATATCAGTATGCCGTTATCCCGCCATAACGCGTGTTGAAAGCGAAATGTTGCCTATCGCCTGTATCTGGGCGGATGCGTCTATTTCACTGTACGACAGCACGGTTACGTTGGAAATGAACTGCTCAGTCAACTTCTTGTAGTATATTCTCACAACAGGCGAGGTCAAGATAATAACCGTTGGGATAACGTCCTTTATCTTGTCGATCTCGTCGTTTGTCGCCGCAACTATGTTCTGAATAATATCGGGTGCCATTGCGAGGTAGCTTCCCTGATCGTTCTTCTTAACGGAGCTTACTATCATATCCTCTATCTGAGTATCAAGCGTTATCACGCGCAGGGAATTCGCCTCCGCAAAACGGTGCGTGATAGTACGCTTGAGCGACTGGCGTACGTACTCGGTAGCAATGTCGATATCCTTGAGCACATTGGTGTGATCGCCGAGGGTCTCGAGAATGGTCTCAAGGTCTCGTATCGGTATGCCCTCCTTAAGCAGGTTCGCCAATACCTTCTGCAAATACCCGACGGATATAACTTTCGGTATAAGGTCATCCACCACGATCGGGTTGGTTTTCTTGACGTTCTCGATCATCGTGTTTACGTCCTGACGGGAAAGCATCTCATGCGCGTAACGTTTCATGATCTCAGACCAGTGCGTTATCATTACGGAAACGGGGTCTATAAGCGTATAGCCAGCCACGTCCGCCATAATCTTCTTGTCCTCGCTTATCCACTTTGCGGGCAGTCCGAACGCGGGCTCAACGGTGTCGATACCCTCGATCGTCGTGGTAACGTCTCCGCTATCAAGCGCGAGGTAATGGTCGACGAGTATCTCGCCGCGGGCTACCTCCTCGCCCTTTATCTTGATAATATACAAATTGGGGTTTATCTCAGGATTATCCGTCATTCTCACAGACGGGATAACCATACCCATATCCATTGCAAACTGTTTTCGGAAGATAACTACACGATCAATGAAATTACCGCCGCTCTTTTCATCGACAAGCCGCAGCAGCGAGTAACCGAACTCCATTTCTATCGGTTCAACGTTCAACAGCTTGAAAACGTTGTCAATGTCGCGGTAATAATCGTTGTCTGTTTTTGGTTTATCAAGCTCCGCCTGCTCTGCCTTGGCTCGTTGAGCAAGCTCCAGCTCTGCCATTTTCTTCTTGTTTCTGTCGAGCAGAATAGCGCCCGCTATCAGCGCAATGCCGAGAAACAGCAGCACATACCACGGGAAACCAGGGATAACCATCATAACAAGGACTACCATACCCGAGATCAGCATAACGAACGGCTGCGCGGTGAACTGCGACTTGATATCGTGCATGAGACTGTCGTTGCTTGCAGCGCGCGTTACGATCATACCCGTAGCCACGGAGATAAGCAGCGCGGGAATCTGTGAGCACAGACCGTCGCCTACCGTCGCCAGCGAGTAAGTGTTAAGGATAGTGTTGAAATCGCCGCCTCCGCGGACCATACCTATGATAACGCCGCCTATGAGGTTTACAAGAGTTGTGATAATGGACATTATCGCATCGCCCTTTACGAACTTCGTAGCACCGTCCATTGAACCGTAGAAGTCCGCCTCGCGCTGGATATTGGAACGGCGCGTTTTCGCCTGCTCCTCGTTTATCAGACCCGAGTTCAGGTCCGCGTCGATAGCCATCTGTTTACCGGGCATAGCGTCCAGGGTAAATCTTGCCGCAACCTCGGATACACGCTCCGAGCCCTTGGTGATAACGATAAAGTTTACCAAAACTATGATTATGAATATCAGGAAGCCGACGATAGCGTCACCGCCCATTACGAAGTTACCAAAAGCCTTGATAACCTCGCCGGCGTAACCTTTTGACAAAATTCCTCTAGTCGTCGAAATATTCAACGATAATCGCAGAACCGTTGAAAGAAGCAGCACCGTCGGGAATACCGAGAATTCCAGCGCCTCTTTAATGAACATAGTCATTATCAGAATTATCAGCGACAGCGCAATATTAAGCATTATCATAAAATCCAGCAACCACGAGGGCAGCGGAATGATGATGGCGAGAACTATGAAGATGACAAACAGCACCATGGAGTTGCTGAGGATCTTTCTTATCATACCCATATTCTCACACCCTTTCTTTTGTTATTTTTAAGCATGCGGTTGTTTTTCTTTCGGCGTTTTTTCTACATTCGGCAGAGAAAACACCGTCTGTTAAGCATGTATGCTCTTATTTTTCTCGCGATACACCACAGTAAGTATCTCTGCGACCGCGTTGTACAGCTCGTACGGAATCTCGCGCCCGATATCGACGTCAGCGTACAGCGAACGTGCCAGTGGCGGATCCTCAACACACATTATGTCGTTCTTCTCGGCAATCTCCACTATTTTCATTGCCAGATAGTCCTTGCCCTTAGCTATGACCTCGGGTGCACGGTTCTTATCCTGATCGTATTTCAGCGCTACCGCATAGTGCGTAGGGTTACGTATGATAACGTCGGCGGAAGGAACGTCCTGCATCATACGGCTTTGCGCCATCTGCTGCTGTCTCTGCTTGATCTTGGACTTGACCTGCGGGTCGCCCTCCATCTGCTTGTATTCCTCCTTGACCTCCTGCTTGGACATTTTGAGTTTCTTCTCAAACTGCCACCACTGGAACAGAAAGTCTCCCGCCGCAACAAATACCAGCAAAATGCAGATCAGCATTACCATGTCGAAGATTGACAGTCCTATATAGGCAAGTCCCTGCATAAGTCCCATATCCGTAAGCGAAAGTATCACGGGCATACGTTTGGCAATCTCGTTATAGATCATATACGCAATAACGATGACCTCGATAAGCCCCTTTAATATGCCGACTATCGCCTGCATCGAAAACAGCTTTTTAATACCTTCCAAGGGATTCAGACGTGAAAACTTCGGTCTGAGTGCTTTCATCGTGAACAGCCCGCGAGTCTGAGCGACCGTCGGGATAATTCCCAACAGCATCGCGACAGCGCATACGGGTCCGACGACCATTACCACGACCGTTATCATCCGGATAACAAGCGGCATAAAGTTATCCGCGCTCACATCATAAGTTGCGCTGTTCTCATATATTCTCGCGGTGAACGAGAGCAGGTTTTTTATTATAAAACCCGCCAACAGCCGCACAGCGAAAAATATTCCCAGCACGGAGGCGGCGGTCACGATCTCCTTGGATTGGAGAACGTTACCCTCTTTTCGTTGGTCGCGCCGCTTTTTGGGGGTGGCTTTTTCGGTTTTCTCCTCGCCTGCCAACGTTCTCCCCCCTTATTTTGCGCAATGCGCTATATATCAAGTATTACTTATTATCAATATCAACTAAACGATCCACTTATCAATTATTCCGTTCAGGTTCTCAAAAAGAAGTCCCATTATCTTTTCCATAAACTCGCCGACTACGCCGCAGCTAGCCGCAAGAACTACAAATCCCACGAGCATTTTGATCTGGATATTCAATACAAAAACGTGGATCGTCGGAACTGCTTTCATAAGCACACCCACGCAGAATTCGGAGATCAGTGAGGCGGCTATTACGGGCATTGCGAGCTTTAATCCGAGCGTCATTACCGTTTCAAAGTAATGCACCAGGATATTCAGCAGATTGATGTTAAAACTGGTGTATCCCATCGGGATATTTTCGTAAGAGATCGCGAACAACTCAATGTAGCTCTTGTGACCGCCTACCGCAAAAAAGTACAGCATAAACCAGTAGCTGTAATACTGTGTGGACAAGCCCGCATTGCCGAAGGTCGGATCGTAGCTTTTCGCCATCGACAACCCCAACTGCATATCCGTGACCTCTCCCGCCATTGAAAACACTTGCAGGAGCAGATTTACAAAAAAACCCAAGATTGCCCCGACAAGCAACTCTTTTACCAAGTCAAACATAAACGGGAGCACCCCCGCGGGAATGGTGTAATCGAAATCACCCGCCGCCGTCATCACAACCGCAAGCATTATCGACGCACCCGCTTTTATCGTATTCGGTACGCCGCGGCGCGAGAATATCGGGTTAAAGCTGAATATTCCCGCCACCCTTGCTGTTACCATTATCAGAACGATAAAGTTCGTTTGTATAATCGTCCATATTTCAGACACGGCTTGACCTCTATGTTATCGGAATCTGTGCCATCTTCTCGAAAATGAAGTTGACGAAATCTATACACTCGTTAGTCATCCAAGGCGCAAGGAAAAACAGCGTGAGCCCTACCGCTACCGCTTTAGGTGCGAAAGAGATCGTCTGCTCGTGGATTTGCGTTGCCGCCTGCAAAATGGCGATCACAAGACCCACTATCATTGCCACGAGCAGAACGGGCAGCGCCAGCTTGAACGCCAGCATTATTGCCTCGCGGAATATTTCCATTACTAAATCCTGTGTCATCGCAAAATCCTCTCATCCCCGCTACAAATTGTAACTTGAAACAATTGAGCCTATCATCAGAGTCCAGCCGTCCGCCAGAACGAATATCAGTATCTTAAACGGCATTGAGATCATCGCAGGCGGCAGCATCATCATACCCATCGACATCAGTGTCGAACCAACTACGATGTCTATTATCAGAAACGGCAAGAATATCATAAAGCCCATCTGGAAAGCTCTTTTCAGCTCTCCTATCATAAACGACGGGATTATGACCGTCAGCGACAAGTCGTTTTCCTTGTACTCATCGCTCAGACCGCCCTCCGGAATATCCTCCTTGGCAAGTCCGATGAAGAACTCAAGGTCGTCGTTGGTCGTTTGCTTAAGCATAAACCGCTTCAGCGGCACAGACGCACGTTCAAGAGCCTCTTTTGTGTCGATCTGCTCATTAGCATAAGGCTGATAAGCGATCTCATTGATCTCTCCGAATACGGGGGCCATAATGAATATCGTCAGAAAAAGAGCGAGACCCGTCAGCACCATATTCGGCGGGGTATTCTGCGTCTGCATCGCGCTTCGCAGAAATCCCAGCACTATCACGATACGCGCAAAGCAGGTCATCATAATGAGCATTGACGGCAGCAGCGCTATCAAAGTCAACAGAATGATGATCTCCAACGGCTGTGACGCATCTACGCCAATGACCTCCTGCAAGACCGACGATCCCGGATCGCGTCCTACGCTCTCGGAAGAATTATCCAGATACTCTCCAGGCTTAGTCGTAGTATCGGTATCGCTTGTGCCCGCATTATCTCCGCTGCTTGTATCACCATTACCTGTATTGGTGCTTACGGAGGTCGATGTCTCGGACGATGCCGCATAGGATGTTGCTCCCACAAACACAAACGTGAAAAGAATTGTTAGAAAAAGCGAAACGGCAAACTTCAGCACAAGCTTTTTATCCGTTTCAAGCAAACGTTTTATCAAAACCGTACCTCCGTTATTTTTTGCGTTTCATATTGTCGAGGACCGTCTTAAAGCTCTCCTTGAACGATGGGTTTTCAGCCGTCGCCGCGGTAAGCTCCTCCTCGGTTTGCTCAAGCTCACAGATTTTCTCGGTATGGCTCGACGTTACGCCAAGCACCATGCATTTTCCGCAAACGCTCACCAACAGCAGCATTTTATCGGGACCGAGATTTATGCGCTCGAGTATCTTCATATTCTTACTGTCGTATAAGGAAACACGCGCATTGAACTTCTTCATAATCCAGAACAGCAGAAATACCAGCGCAAGAACGCCAATAAGCGCCATTATCATTTGAAAATATTCCAAAGCTACGCCTCCTTAACGCCTCCCATACGGCATATTTTCTCAAACGTTTTGACTTATTCTGCCACACTGTCCGAAAAAAACGCCAAAAGGCGGGTATTTGTTCCCCGCCTGTGTAATATGCAGAAATCAGCCGAGTACCTTTTTTACAGTCTGGAGAATTCTGTCAGCCTTAAAGGGCTTTACGATGAAGTCCAGAGCGCCGAGCTTGATCGCTTCAACGACCATTGCTTCCTGACCCATTGCGGAACACATAACGACCTTAGCCATAGGATCGCCTGCCTTAATGTCCTTAAGCGCGTCTATACCTGTTTTGTTCGGCATTGTGATATCCATGATAACAAGGTCGGGCTTCTCTGCAGCGTAAATATCGCAGGCAATCGCGCCGTCCGCAGCCTCAAGGATATTAGTATAGCCGTTCTTAGTCAGCGTATCCTTGATAAGCATTCTCATGAAAGCCGCGTCGTCCACCAATAAAATCTTCTTGTCCATTATCTTCTCTCCTTAAAAAAGTATTTAAAAGGTTTATATTTTATTTTATTCCTTGCCAAGGCTGTCCATAAACTTCGACTTGACAATTTCGGTTATTCTTACAGCGAAGTTATCGTCAATAACAACAACGTCGCCGCGAGCGATAAGGTTACCGTTTACCACGATGTCAACCGGCGCACCCGCCTGACGTTCAAGCTCAATTATCGTACCCTGGGTAAACTCAAGTATATCCTTTACCTTACGCTTCGCCGTGCCAATCTCTACGCTGATCTCAAGCGGTACCCCCATAAGGAGCTTAAGGTTATCCTTCTGATCGGCAGGAATCCCGAAGTCCATAGCGTCAAACTGATGGAGCTGAGCGTTCTGGATATTAACGGGAGGAGGTGGCGGCGGATATGCGCCATATGCCGCATACTGATTGGGGTATCCGTAGCCGGCCTGAGGCGGCATCTGATACATTGGCTGTTGCATCTCGCCAGCAGGCATTTGCGGCATCTGGGGCATCTGGGGCATCTGCGGCATTGGCTGTGCCTGAGGTGCGGAAGCCGCAGGTGTTGCTGCAGGAGCGGATGCCGCAGGGCTTTCAGCCGCTTTTGCTTCCTCCTCCTCGGCAACTGAAAACTTATCAATCATCTTGCCCGAAAGGGTCTTAGCTAACGGAAGAGAAAGCACTGACATGAACTCACTTTCCATTACGCCGTCAATCGTCAAACTGAACGTTACCGCAACAACCGTTTCGCCCGCATCCATTTCGCAAAGGTCGCCGAAACTTGCCTTTTCAATGATATAGGGAGTAGGAACGGAGATATCCACCGTCATTCCCAGCAAATCGGACAACGCAGTCGCCGAAGCGCCCATCATTTGGTTCATGATCTCGCTGACGGCGCTTATACTCATCTCATCAAACTCAAAATCAGGATCTATAACCAACGGGTTACCCAATAACTGATTCAAGATAAGCTGAACGTCGTTCTGCTTCAAAACCATCATGTTGAGACCCGTAATACCCTCGACATAAACTATCTTAACGCAGATAGCCGGCTCAAGATTATCGTAATTAAGATCGTCAACCTTGACTACATTGACCTGAGGAGTTGTTATCCATACTTTTGCATTGAGCAGCTCCGAGACTGCCGTTGCCGCCGAGCCCATGCTTATATTAAGTATCTCGCCGACCGCGTCAATTTCATATGAGTTAAACTCAATGTTCTCGCCATTTCCGTTAGCCATCAGTAACTTTACCTCAATTCTCTATAAAATTTTCAACCATTATAGCCTTTTTATTATTGTATGTGCCGAGCTTGCCGTCACACCAATCTCTTTCACCAACCCTAACCAAAATGTTCTCGCTAATCTTTTTATCAAGCGGAATAACATCATTTACTTGAAGTGTAAGCACCTCGTACATATCCAAATTGATCTCGCCCAAAATCGCCTTGACGACAAGATCCGTAGTGCTGATGCCCGTCATAATACTGTCGCGGCGCTCCTGCTCGCGGGTTGCGTCGGTCTTTCTGCGGGTTCCGGAATATCTCGGGATAAACTTGCTCATGATCTCATCAAGATTTATTGCAGGAATACATACCGAAACTATTGATTTCTGATTATTTATCTCAACCTCAAGAGCTACGATTATTACCGTGTCCTCATGACCAATAGTCTGAACGACTCTGGAGTTCGTTTCGATTCCTATAAGTCTCGGCTCAAGGTCGATATGCGTCAGCCATGGCTCCTTAAGCAAGTCCGCAAATGATCTCATCACATCCGTCATGATCGTGATCTCAATCTCGGTGAAATCTCGGCTCGTATCGGAATACTCTCCCTTTCCACCGAGTAGTCGGTCGATCATCGTGTATGTAACGGGATTTGAAACCTGAACGATTACGTCTGTTTCGCTGATCTCATCGTTCTTTATCCCCAGATCAACCATACCCATGATAACGTAATCAGGCAGAGCGTTATTGAACTCGTTATAGCGCTGCTCCTCGATATTCAACAGACTCACGCGGCAGTACAATCTAAGCTTACCCGTAAGATACGATGAAAGCAATCGCGCATAATTCTCAAAAATACTTTCAAGTATTTTGATCTGCTCTTTGGTGAACTTCTTGGGAGCACGGAAATCGTATTCCTTCACTTGTGTCTCCTCATTTTTCGTAACCACAGGCTCAGCACCCATTGCGACGTTCTTCAGCATTTCGTCGATCTGCGCCTGTGTTAATACGTCAGCCACCGGCTATCCCTCCTGCCTCCAATTTATTCGGACGGCTCTCCGCCCTCGGCGCCGTCATCCGCCGCGCCGCTGTTATCGGAGCCCTCCGACTCTATAAACATACTTCCGTCGACCGCACCCGGACCCATCGTGCCCGCAGATGTCGAACCGTCTCCTTTGAACTTATCGGTGATAAAGGCAATGACCTTGTCAACCGAGCCCTCGGGAAGTGTGGAAGGATCCTTTCCTGCATTGGGATTGTTGGGATCAAACTCGTCACCGTCCAGTCCGTAATCGTGCTTGATGATATCCTTCAAAACATCCGAATCCATGGGATCATCAACATCCTTCAGCATAACCAACTCAACGCGCCTGTTCTGTTGTCTGCCCTCCACCGTATCATTCGGAGCAATCGGCTCGGTATTGCCGCAGCCTCTGGTACGGTATTTCTCCGGCGATATTACAGACTTGGTCATACCCGTATGCAGGAAATTTGCAACGCTCGATGCGCGGCTTGAGGACAGCGTCCAGTCGCTTATCGCGGAGTTAGCACCCGCAGCGGTGTGCCCAGTAACCGTGAGCGTCTTTATATGAGGATCAAGCGCTTTGATATAAGGACTGAATTTAACCAGCATATCCTTGCCATCGTCCTTTAAAAGCGCCTGGTCGGGTTCAAAGAACACCGCAGAATTAAATCGAAGCGTAAAATACGCAGCGCTGTTTTCTATCGAAACATTATCACCGAGATTGTTGCTATCGATAAACTCGGCGAGATACTGATACAGCTCGTCAAAGCTCTGCGGCATCGTTCCGTCGCCGCCTGCATGCGTCGGATCATCAGTTATGCCGCCTTTACTGTCCACACTGGGATCAGCGGGCTCTGCCACAATGGTATTTACATACTTTCCACGCATCTGGAATGCCTGATACACATACTGAAGCTTAGTTTCATCCAGATTAGAGCAAGCGAACAGCAGTACGAAGAACGTAAGCAAAAGCGTAACCATGTCAGCGTAAGTATTAAGCCATTCCTGAGAATCTCCCGATTCTTGTTTAGGAGGTAATTTAGCCATAGGTCAGCACTCCTTTCCGAAAACATAACTACCCATTGAATAATTATATCACAAATTCGCACAAAATGCAAATACTTTTTTTACTTTTTTTATATGTAAACGATATTATTATGAAAATTATACAAAACAACTATCCCTCAGACGGCGGTTTTGTGATTTTGCGGTTACTTTTTCTCCGCTGCGTGCTGGCTCTTGGGGAGCATAAACTCCAATTTCTCTTGGATATACCTCGGGTTTGAGCCACCCGCTATCGCGAGAACGCCCTCCTCTATTATCTGCATACACAGAAGCTCGTCCTCGTGAAGGTTCTTAAGCGCCATTCCAACGGGCGCGAAAAGTACGTTCGCAAATAATGAACCGTAGAATGTGGTGATAAGCGCCGTCGCCATGCCGACCGTCAGAGCCGCGGGGTTTGTCAGGTCGACGTTCTTAAGCATGTTGATAAGACCGATCAGCGTACCCAACATACCGAACGCGGGGAAAATCGAAACGCCCTTTTCGAAGAAAGCGCGACCCTGCTCGTGACGCTCGCACATAAACATTATCGTATCATCCAACATTCCGCGAACCTTTTCGGGATCGTTCGCGTCGACGATCATCATCAAGCTGGACTTCATGAACGGATCCTGACACTGGTTCGCACTTTCTTCAAGCGCCAGCAGACCTCTTGTACGCGCGACCTGCGCATAGTCTACGATCTCCGAAATGTACTTCGTCGGATCGTACTTCTTGGGCTTTATAGCCATTCCGAGACGCTTACCCACGCCCTTCAGATAAGACAGCGGGAACGACGCGACCAAACAGCCTATCGTACCGCCAACGGTGATCGCCAATGACTGAACCTCAACGAAGTTCATAATCGCACCGAAATTTAAACCTTTTGTGGTATCAAAAACGATACCAAAAACTACCAGTCCGAATGCGAGAACCCATCCTATAATAAGTGATAAATTCAAAACATATCCCTCACTTCTGTGTTTTAATATGCGACTTATTTGCTCTCGGCGAATCCGTTCGCCAAGGGATTTTTATATCAAAGGCTCATTGTCTTTGCCGCGCCAATGAAGACGCGCCTTTCTCTGAAGCCTGCTATTTTCAAAGATTTTATTTTGCAGTTCCTTCATGCTTTCCCGCACGATGTAACTGTGCCCGTTTTCAAGAACGATGACCGTGTCGGGCGTTTCGTTTACGGTCTCGATAAGCTCCTCGTTGAGCATAAACGTTTTGCCGTCAAGCTTTGTTAAAAATATCATACTACCCTCAAAAATCGGCTCACTGCCGCAGACCGCAGTCGGTCTGCGGCGAGCTGATTTACTTATTTAAATTAAGCCGTAGGATTATCTCTTGAGGTTGAGCAGCTCCTCGAGCATCGTATCGGAAACCGTTACGACACGGGAGTTAGCCTGATAACCTCTCTGAGTGGTGATCATGTTGGTAAATTCGTCCGCGAGGTCAACGTTGGACATTTCAAGCGTACCGTTGAGCACTACGCCTGCGCCGTCCTGACCGGGAACCGTAAGTCTCGGCGCACCTGAAGCTACCGTCTCGGCGAAGTTCGTGCCGCCGACCTTAGCAAGACCGTTGGGGTTATCGAACAGCGCAATATCAATACGTCCGAATACCATATAACCGTGAACAGCGTGATAACCGATGATCGTACCATCGTTCTGGATAGTAAGATCGGTTACCGACTTCAACGGCTGCTCATCGCCGGTACGTCCGCTCTCGAGTGCGAACGTCGACAGCTTCTTAGCTACCTGAGTGAAGAAAGAATCGTCGCCGTCCTTGGGGGATACTGAGGGATTACCACCGAAGAACTGCTTACGCATACCGGAGTTCCAGATTTGATACGAATCCGCTGTATTGGTCTTCTCAGCAGTTGCCGTTGTGGTAGCGGGCGGTTCGGTCTGATACTTCTCCTCATATGTCAGATAGCCTTCGCCGTACTCCAGACCCTCGATATCATCGAAATGCAGAAGCTTATACTCGTTGCCTCTTGCCGCCTCTACGATCGCCGCGTTGACATCCGCAATGGTAGACTTATCGGAAACCGTGATGGTAAGCGTATTCTCATCCCACGAAGCCTTAGTCGTACCTATAGTTGACGAATACGCGAAGTTTATTCTGTAAGCGTTTGCAAACTCGCCGGGCTGTACGACCTTAAGATCAAAGCCGCCCAAACCGGGCTTATCGATGCTTGCACCCTTCATTGCCTGAGCAGGTGTAATAGCTGCATCAGTCAAAAACGCCGCAAGGTCTTTACCGGGCTTCCAACCCGTACAGGATATCGCATCGGCAGGGGTCGCAGGAGCCGGATCTGTATTATTATATTCATCAATTGCCTTATTGATCGCGTTATTGATATCGGTCATTGTTGCTTCCGTACCAACCGCAATCGACCAACTGCCGCTTGCACCGGCCGCACCCGGAGTGTATGTGGCGACGCTGGTAGTAGTATTACCTTGTGTCAGAGTGATAGTTCCGTTAAAATTCTTATCGGTGGCAGCAAACTTAGCATACTGATATTCCTTAGCACCGGTCGCTGTTTCGGTCTCGCGGATAAAATCGGCATAAGCACGGTCGGTTGTAAAATTAAGATCCTCAACCTTATTGGACGCGTACTTTGCCTCGGGATCGTTGGGAATCTCCTCGAACTCAAATTCGATCTCAACGTCGTCGGGAAGGTTGATACCGCCTGCCTGGAGCGCTTGATTAACGGCGTTCTGGAAATCCTCCTCGGAATTGTACTGCTGATTGGGATTAAAGTATACCGTCAGAATATTGTTAGCGTATGTTGCATAAGGGAACTCTGCCTGCTGGAAAGATACCGACATATTGGTGTAATCCGAAGGCGCGGTAACAGAGATAGTGACGTTAGTGCCGTTTACCATCTTGGTCGCGCTCGAAACGTTCGCGTTGGTATCGGGAACTACGATTCTGATTATCTCGGAGCCTGCCTGTACGCCGTCGCTGTTTCCTGTAATTCCGAGAACGTGATAACCGTCGGCATTCAGCAGATAACCGTTATCATCAATGTAGAAGTCGCCGGCTCTTGTATAGCGAATATTTCCGGTGCCGTCCATTACCTGGAAAAAGCCCTCGCCGTCAATCGCCAGGTCGGTCTTTTTATCGGAGAAGGTAAAGCCCGACTGGGTCATATTGGCGGTAACGCTGTTTACCTTAACGCCGTAACCAACCTGTCTGGGGTTTACGCCGCCGAGGGTCGAAGTCGCCGCCGAGGGAGAACGCTTCGTCTGATAGTATACATCTGCAAAGGTTACAACATCGGTTTTGTAGCCGACAGTGTTTACGTTAGCGATATTGTTACCGATAACGTCCATTCTCTGCTGGTGTGTTTTCAATCCGGATACGCCGGTATAAAGTGATTTAACCATTTAGTTTGACCTCCAAAATTAATTTATATTCTTCCGTGTGCGGAGCTTCATTCGCAAGCTCTGCAATGAATTCCCGAAGGTCCGTTCATAGGTATGAACACTTAAACGTTCATACGATCACGGCAGAATCAATATTTGTAAAAATGTTACCTTGCAATTCCTCCTGAGGAATAGTGGTAATAACCTTGTTGTTCTTCACGCTCACAACAAACGCGTTCCTGTCCACAAGAACCAAGGTTTCGCTGCTGCCCTTGTCGGCAGCTATCTCAACGCCCTTATTCAGTCTTTCAAGGGTATTGCCCTCAGTGATGTCTATGCTGCGTTCGGAAAGCCGCTGCATTGCGTGTTTCGTGAATTCCACGCCCTGCTTTTCCTCGATCTTCTTTTGCAGCGCCGCCGCAAAACTCGTACCGTTTTCTTCGGGTAGGTTTGGCTGCGTGACATTTCCCGTACTGATAGGGTTTCCGGTGGTAACGCTGATTTGATTGCGGAGCGCTAAATACTCGCTTATCAGCATTTTAAGCCTCCTTGCTTATAAATCGGATATTATCCCATGTGTCATCCATATCATTTAATCAATGCCGGTTTTATTCGGATCACCAAGATCAATAATACCGGGGTATTTAACATCAACATCGGAATCGTTAGACGCCTCTGGATTGCCGTTTACGGATTCGTCCGGTTTGTTGGTGTCTGTTACTTTGTTGGTATCATCGGTTTCGTTCTTGTCACCGTCAACTTCCTGATCATCATCGGACGGAGGTTTGCCTGCATCAACATTATCACCATTGCCTGTATCCTTATCGGGTTCATCTACGATAGTTGCATAAGTGACCTCGGTAATATTCTCCAATGGCGACTCAATGGTCCATTCGCCGTTGGGGTCTGCAACAACTGCCGTGATCTTGCCGTCCTTGACCTTAATAGAATCAATAAAGCCCGACTTTGTGCCGTTGTCTCCTACCTTGACTGTTGCGTACATTCCTACCATATTCGCCGCTCTTGCAATGCTGTCCGCAAGACCGTTTGAAGTAACGCCGCTTGATGTATCCGCACTTCCCTTGTCCTTTACCGCCGTGATCTTATTGATGTCGAAGTCAACGCCGTCAATTCTTACCGTGTAGCTGTTCTTCATCTGAGTTACCGACTCGACAACGCCCGTTTTTGTAATGATCTCCTTGCCCTCCACCTTTGTACCAGTAGCAACCTTTCCTACCAAGGTAGCCGCGTAATTCGCCATTGCGAACTTACTGGAATCCTGCGCGTAAGTCAACTGAGTGAACTGTGCGAGCTGAGAGATAAAATCGGTATTCGATGTAGGCTCAAGCGGATCCTGGTTGGTCATCTCGGCTACCATCAAGTTCAGGAAAGTCTCGGAGTTTACAAGCTCCTCGGTAGAATCCTTGTACTTGTTTCTGTACTTCTCATAATTGGCTTTCATCTGATCCGCCGATGAGAGTACGCCCGGGATATCTGCCATGTAAATTCCTCCCTTTTAATAGAAATTCAGCTTACATAGAAGCTATGATCTCCGCAAACGATGATTTGTCGTCGGAATTATCCTCCGCGCTGTTATCGTCATTGCGGTAATATGGGTTCTTGCTGCTGCCATTGTAGTCCTGCGCCAGAGTTTCCTGCTGACGCTCGTTGACCGTCTGCCAGCTTTCAAGATTAACACCGTTGGAGCGCAAATCATTCTGCATAAGGTTGCTGTGCTGCTCAATGATGCGCTGCGTTCTTGCGTTCTCCGCCATAATCGTAACGGATACCGCGCCGTCGGCAGCCTTGGTGAGCTTTACTGTGATCTTTCCAAGCTCCTCGGGATTAAGCACAAGGCTGTATTCGGTCTTGTCATCGTTCTCGGTTACTGCCTTTTCGACCAGCTTTACGGTCTGATCAATAATGTCGCTCGGACGAACCTCGATCTCGCTGCCGTCGTCCTTTTTGAAAACTATCGGCGAATCCGCGTTAAGCGGCTGCGTCGTGTTCTCGGGCTTGACCTCGAATTCCTCCTCGACGGGATTTGCTGCCTTAGCTTTGGCGTTCCTGAGCATTTCAAGCTCCTCGGTCGCCGACTTTACACGCTCGGGACGGATATCTGCCACCTTGGGCGCTTCGTCTGCCGTCTTGTCAAGCTGCTGCGCGTTTTCGTTTCGCGTAACTACCTTAACGACCACGGGCTCCTCAATCTCCTGCTGCTGAACAGCATTTTCCGCGATCTCGGGCTTTTCGGTCTTTACTGTCTTTACGGTAAACTCCTCGATGGGGATAGACTGCTGTGCCGTTGTTTCCGCGGTCTGCTCGTTCAGCGATACCGACGCTTGAACCGCTACCGGCTGCTCCGTCAGCATTTCAGACTTCGGGGATTCAACGGTCTGCATCTCGTTCACCGCAGCGTCATGCACAACTACCTCGGGTACGTCCGCATTCTCACTCGGTACGAGCACGTCCATATTTGACGATACCGCGACCTCCTCGGCGTTCTCAAGATTCTCCGTAACTGTCTCGACAAGATTGTCGATAAACTCCGCGAAAAGTTCTCCATCAGACTCCTTATGCTCCTCGGCTGTCAAAATTGACGGGAGAGTTTCGGTCTCGTCAATCGGCTCTGAAATGCCGTCGAGTATCGTTACCTTGTTCTCGTCCTCGCGCTCGTTATGCTTTTCGAGAATCATATAAAGCTCTCTAAGCATCATATTTGACACTTCCTGCTGGAAAGTCTGTTCGACAACCACCGCTTCGGCGGGATTAAAGAGCTCCTCGTTCTGATCTTCGTCCTCGTCATCTTCCTTGCCAAACTTTTCGGACAATTTCGTCTTTGCCAGAAGCATCAGAAACTCGGGAGTGATCCGCTCCTCCGGAATATCCTTCAGATCAATCTCGCCTCTAAGTATCATCTTAACAAGGGCTCCGGCATCATCGGGAAGCGTCGGAGTATCGCTCTGCTTTCCGCCGTTTGACATATCGAGCTTTACAGCGCCAACCGCCGTATCCGCTGCCACATCTGCCTTTGCGTCTCCTATGTCGCTCAACAGCTGCGCGAACATTCCCGCCTGATCCTCTGCCATATCCGCCATTCTCTGGGGGAGCGCCGCATCGGATATCATGAAATCTGCCCGCATACTGCTTGAGTTCATAGATACTGCCATTCTTTCACCTCCTAATCAAAAAAATTTATATATCAAGGCTTGCGCCGTTGATAACTTTACTGATTTGCCGCACGAACCGTCTGTCCGCTGACAAATTCCTCAATGAATTGCTCGTTTTCCTTGCCCGCTTGATGATTGTACTCCTCAAGCTGCTTTTCCTCAAGCTTTTCAAGGGTCTTTACGTCCTTTGTCGCTTCAACGACAACACCGAGCTGCTGCTCGATCTCCTGCTGCTTTTGCAGTGCCTGCTGTTCCTTTAAGTGAATTTCCTGCTGAAGCGTTACAATATAACGCTTTCTCATTGCAATATCCGATGCCGATGAGCCTAATCTGCACACTCTTTCAAGTTGCTCGCTCTGCTCGTCGACCTTATCGAGAAGCACCTCGCGCGCCTCCTGAATTCGCCTGAGATCCGCCTGTAACATTGACAGCGTGTTCTTTTGCCTGTCAAGCTCCTGCTCGCGGAAGTCCATCAGCTTTTGCAGTGAGAACTGAAATTTCTTCAACAATATCACCCTTTATTACTTTTTGTCGCTTACCGCTTCGATCAGCCGCTGAACGGTCTCGTCAAATCCCACGCTGTCGTCTACCGACTGCATAAGAAAACCGTTTATCGCATCTATCTTGTTGATCGCCTCGTCAAGCTGCGGGTTTGTGCCGTGCTTGTACGCGCCGATCGAGATAAGGTCGAAGTTGCTGTTGTAGAGCGACAGCAGATTTCTGAGCCGTCCCGCCGCGTCCTTGTGGATCGGCGTTGCTATCTCGCTCATAAGTCGTGAAACGCTCGACAGTATGTCAATAGCGGGATAATGATTCTGCGCCGCTATTTTGCGCGATAATATGATGTGTCCGTCAATTATACCGCGGACTGTATCCGCTATCGGCTCGTTCGTATCGTCACCCTCGACAAGAACCGTGTAAATGCCCGTGATAGAGCCCTCGGGAAAGTTCCCCGCTCGCTCGAGAAGTTTCGGCATCGCACTGTAAATAGACGGAGTGTAGCCTCTTGCAATAGGCGGCTCGCCAGTTGACAGACCGACCTCACGCAACGCCATCGCGTAACGTGTAAGACTGTCCATCATCAACAGCACGTCCTTGCCCTGCTTCATGAAATACTCTGCGATAGCCGTCGCGGTGAGCGGACACTTGCTCCTCATCATAGCAGGCTGATCAGATGTTGCAACCACCAACACCGACCTCGCCATGCCCTCGGGCCCCAAATCGCGCTCTATAAACTCACGAACCTCACGACCACGCTCGCCAACAAGAGCGATAACGTTGACGTCCGCCTTGACCTTTCGCGCTATCATGCCCATAAGCGTGGATTTTCCGACGCCTGAGCCCGCGAAAATGCCCATTCTTTGTCCTTTACCCATAGTAAGCATTCCGTCAATCGCCTTTACACCAAGCTCAATTGTTTCGTGAATTGGCGGTCTTGTGAACGGATTAACGGGAATACCCGTAATTGATACCTCATCGGTATAGTTTATCTCAGAGCCGCCGTCAAGCGGATTTCCCATTGCGTCAACGATCCTGCCTACAAGCTCCCATCCGGTCTTGACATTGAGTTTATCTCCCGTATTGTCAACAATACTTCCGGGACCTATACCCTCTATTTCGGTATACGGCATCAGCAGGATATTGCTCTTGTTAAAGCCTACTACCTCAGCTTTTATATATGATGACATATCTTTGGAGAAAATGCGGCACACATCGCCGATATTGCAGGCGGGGCCGCTCGCCTCGATAGTCATGCCTACGATTTTTTCAATTTTTCCCATATAGCGGAACAGATCGCTATTTTCGATATCCTCTCGGAATGCAGTCAAATTCAGCATTATCGTTCCTCCGCCGGGTTATTCATCGCTGCCGTCTTCCTCTGTCTCCGAAATTTTCTCGGGTTCGGCAGTCTTTTTACGTCTTCTTGGTGTACTTGTGCGGAACTTTCCGTCGCCGATCTCCTTAATCATCTTAAGCTGCGTCTGGATACCTGCATCGGTAATCTCCTCACCGTTGTCGACGATAACCGTTCCGACCTCCGCGTCTTTCAGCAGTTCGACCTCAACGTGCTCGGCATTAGGACAAAGCTCCTTAAGATACTCATAGTCGCCTGCAAGCTGCGTGGATGCGCCGTTCTCATCCAACGTAATGCGGATAAGCTGCGCGTTTCGGAACTCCTTCGCGGCTTTCTTGATTAGCTTTTTCGCCGCCGTACCGTCCTTTACGCTCATACTGCCGAGAGTTACCTTATTGGCGATCTCCATGACAGTCTCATAAATTTCCTTTTCATAACGCTCGAAAAGCTCCGTTTTCTGATCGTTGATACGCTCTGAATATTCCTTTGCCTCGTCGAGAATTCCCTGTCCCGCCTTAAGGCAAGCCGCAACTCCGTCCTTCTTACCCTGCTCGTAGCCCTCGGCACGAGCCTTGATAAACACGTCGTCACGATTCTGCTCAGCGTCGCTTATGATCTCGGCCGCCTGATGTTCGGCGCTCTGCACAATTCCCTCGGCACGCCGTTTCGCCTCAAGAATGACCTCTTTGCCCTGCTCTATGTACATTGCCTTTAAAGCGGCAAGCTCATTCTCGCGATCTTCTATACCGCGTTCACGAAGTATCAGCTCCGTTTCACGCTGAGCAAGTATCTCCTCAACCGAAAATCTAGGCTCAACGGGAGCTGCCTCCTCTTCCTTGGTCATTTCCTCCTCGGACTGCTTTTGCAACTCCTCAAGCATTGTCTGCGGCTTGCGGATGTCCACGGTATTCGCGATGTCAACGCCGCTTCCGCCGTATCTAACGGAGCTGTATTTCAATACGCCCAATAAAATCCCTCCGAATCACGGCGATTAGATCCGCTTTTAAGCAATAATTTCATCACTGCCACCGCGGGAAATTGTGATCGTGCCTTCCTGCTCAAGACGTCTAATGATGCCGACGATACGCTGCTGCGCCTCGTCAACGTCACGCATACGGACGTTATGCAAATACTCGATATCCGCCTGCAGGTTCTCTCTGGCACGAGAGGAGATGTTTGCGAAGATACACTCCGCAACCTCCTGCGTAGACCCCTTGATAGCAACCGCAAGGTCCTTGGAGTCCACCTGCTTGACGAATTCCTGGATATCCTTGGAATCGAGCTTGACAATGTCCTCGAATACGAACATCTTCTGCTTGATGAGGTCTGCCAGCTTCTGGTCACGCGCGGACAACTCATCGAAAATGTATTTCTCGGTCGCGCGGTCTACGTTATTCATAATCTCCGCAACATAGTTGATACCGCCGACCTCCATGGAATCGGTGCTTGCAAGCGTCGCGAACTTCTTTTCGAGAGAGCCCTCGATAGCCTTTACGACCTCCGGTGACGCTCTGTCCATATTCGCGATGCGCTCTACTACCTCAACGCGTTTTTCCCTGGGAAGCTCCGACAGGATAGCGGACGCCTGATCCGTTCTCGCGTATGACAAGATAAGCGCGATGGTCTGCGGGTGCTCGTTCTGAACAATAGCCAGCAGGTTCTTGTAGTCCGCCTTTCTCACGAAATCAAACGACTTAGTTTCAAGCTGCTTGGTTATACGGTTGAGCAACGCGTTTGCCGCATCCGCTCCGAACGCCTTTTCGAGTACGCTCCTCGCGTAATCCAGACCGCCCTCCGCAACAACCTTCTGCGTTAGACACAGCTCATAAAATTCGTTGAGTACCTCCTCGACCACTTCAATGGGGTGATACTCCATACGCGCAAGCTCCACGGAAATCGACTCAACATCGTCGTCCGACAGATGCTTGTATATCGCGGAAGCGTTCTCCGCTCCCATTGAAGCGAGAACCAACGCAGTTTTTTGCGCGGCGGTCAGCTCGCCCGACTTGTTTTCATTTCCTGCCATTAAATTCCCTCCCAACGGCTCAGCGCCGTTACGGTCACCGCGGCATTACGGCAGCCGAAAATTTATTTGACTCAGCCTTCCTCACGCAGCATATTTTTGATAATGGAAGCCACGATCTCCGGGCTGGTTTTCGCAAAGTCTGCGATCTCACGCTTGAGGATGGTTTCGCGAGATTCCTTGCCCGCCTCCTCTGTAAGGCTCGCTATGTTGAAGTCAATATCCTGAGGCATTTCGCGCTCAGCACCTCCATTGTATACATCGGCAGCCGCCGCAGCCTGTGCCGCAGCGAGCGCCTGCTCCTGCCTGCGTCTGATCTTCTTCTTGCGGCTTCTGCTCATGCAGAGCGACAAAATAAGCAATGCGATTAGGATAATACCAAGCGCTATGACAACGATCAGCAGAACGTTGCGGTAAGTATCAAACGGTCTTGTGAAGATACCCTCATCGCCCACGCCAACCGTCGTACCGCCCGTGCCCGTGAGGGCAAACGGCGTATTGTAAACGGTTACATTGTCAACCTCCGCGCCGACAGCGTCCGCGACCATGCTTGCCACATAATCACGCTCTAACTGCGTCATTTCAGCGGTATTGATAGCAACGCCCACAGAGAGCTTATCGATCTTGTAGCCGTCACCCTTTATCTTAGTAATAACATTGGAAACATCGAACTGACGCTCGTTCTTCTCATAATAAAAGTCCTCGCCCTCGTCCAAATCGTCGAGCGTGGGATACTCGGGAGACTGATCTCCGTTGGGAGTAACTCCCACCAGACCGCCTGCGACTGCACCGTTAATGCTCTCCTTTATATACTGATCGTGGTTGAGAACGCCCGTATTCCCGTCACCGCTTGGATAATAATAGGTATCGGTTTTCTCAACGTCGTCAAAATTGAGCGAAGCGGACACATTAAGCGCATAGCCGTTCTTTCCCCAGATCTTGGTCATCATAGCATCAATACTCTGCTTGATAGCCGTTTCCATCTCATGCTGGAATTGCAAACGGCGTCTGCCAACGGAAACACCCGACTTATCTTCAAAGCCCGCCGCCTCTTCCTCGGGTGATACCCAATCGTAGTTACGCAAATATGTATCGGTAATGGAAACATTATCTCTTGTAAGTCCATAAACACTTGAGGTAACGAGATTGTATATCGCGCGTACCTCAGCATATGTCAGTTCTTCCTCGCCCGCCAACTCAAGCTGAACGGAACAGGTCGGAATCTCCTCAGTCTCGGTGATGACATAATCCTTGGTAGTCGGGATATCCAGACGCACTGTTGCTGTCCTTACCGCCTTCAGATTTGTCAGCGCCGCCCCTATCTGCGTCTCGCGCTGCTGACGCTGTACCTCCTGCTTATCCTTATCGGTTGACCACAGATCTATACCGTCGTTCCAGATATCGTAGTTGGAACCGCTTTTCGGGAAACCCTGCACCGCCAACTGCATACGCAAATAATCTACCTGATCATCGGGAACTACAACGTCGCCGTTTGACTTAACGCGAACATCGGTTACGCCAAGCTCCGTGATAGCTGCGGCAATCTCACCCTGCTCAGCTGTGGTAAGACCCGAATACAGGACTACTTCGTCCTTGTGGCTGAGCAGGATCGCCAGAATAATGATTATCGCAATCAATGCAACGGGTATTGCCACGACCATTATTTTGACAGCCTTTGAAAAGCCCGTCCACTTGTCCTTAACAAAGGTAGTAACCTTTTTTACTCTTTCATTCATTTAAAAGATGCCTCCGAAATAACGTTTTTACGCTATTTAAATTTGCATATTTATAATAGAGTTATATGCGCTGAGAACCTCGTTTTTTACCGTTACAAGAACATCAACGGCGGTGTTCGCCTTTTCGATGTTCGCCTGCACGGTCGCGAGATCGTCGATGTTGCCGAGCAGCAGGTCGATAGCGTCGCGATCTACCTGCTCATTCGTCTCAACGACTTCATTAACAAGACCCTTGAATATATCGAGGAACGACGCATTTTCAACGTTGACCTCCACATACTCATCATCCATAGAACGCATACGGTTCATGCGAACCATTCTGTCAAGCCTGTCAAGAGTGTCCGCCGACTGAAGCGGGATATTATACGAAATCATAATATGTATCCTTTCAAATTAAATCAACTGATCAACGGCTATAATTATCAGCCCTTGCCGATATTCAGCGAAGCCTGTATCATAGCCTGCATTGCCTCGTACATGGATTTGCAGGCGTTGAACGAGTTCTGAGCCTCAATGGCATCCATTTCCTCGATAGCGACATCGACGTTCGACTCGTAAACATAGCCGTACTCATCCGCAAGAGGGTTATTAGGGCTGTAAACGGGCTCGGCGGGAGTGGGGTCTTCAACCACTCTAGTAGCCTGCACACCCTTGAGCTGCTTATATTTGTACATATACGACTCACCCTCGCCCATATGGTTACGCAGGATCTTCTTAAAGGACTTATCCTCATGAAAAACCACCATCTGGCGTTTGTATACCTCTTCGGCGGTGGTCGCGAAGTTATGCGCGTTGTCAACGTTCTGCGCGATTATATCAAGTCTGAAGCGCTGCGCGGTCATACCCGACAGCGGAATGTTAAGCGAGCTTAAAAATGCCATGATATTCCTCCGTTCCTACATTACTTGGTTACTATAGCGCTTCTGATACGCGTAAAGTTTCCGTTCATCTGGTTTATGATCGCATCCAGCTGATACTGGGTCTTCAGCATTTCCGCCTGCTGAACGTCGCTGTCGACATTGTTGCGGTCGCCCTGGTCGCTCGTCAGCTTGTCGATTCGGAGCTGCGTAGCGAGGTTGAGTTCCTTTTTAACAGAACCGTCCGCGCGGAGCTTATCCTTCAATATACCTCCGAAATCAAGATACTTACAGTTATAGTCCGGGGTATCCTGATTCGATATATTCTCCTGAATGACCTTGTTTCTCTGCCACATAACAGCGGCACCCTGCTCAAGTATTCTGAAAGCCGTCGTATCAAACAGTGCCATAATTTAATACCTCTCTGACATAATATTTTATTAACATGAGACAATATTTCAAAGCATACTGCTCCCTTGGTCTGCAATTGTCCATACTCTATTATACACCATCCAAAAATATTTTTCAACCTTTTTTTTGATTTTTATTTTGCCAATTGGTACAAAATACCAGTTAGAAATCATTGTTCTTGTTAATTTTGCACACATAAATACCGTTTTAAAGCGAAATGCAAAAGCTATTGTGCACTTTTTACAAAATTTCCAACCAATTTTCTCATCTTTCTACAATTTGCCTTGTGAACGGTTTAAATGAACAATTAAAGAAACATTTTGTTAATTTTTCAATAAAATTTTAAAATAATGCTTTAAGTACATAATTATACTAAAACAAAATACTAAAAAAATAAATAAATTTTTTTATCACCCTCTTGACAAATCTTCTGTAATGTGCTAAAATAGTTGTGTAATAATTGAATATGCCCTTATAAACCTATGATGTGGAGATAAAAATGCTTGTTGCCCTCACAGAGAGCGGTCGTTGCTGAGAGTACCGCAGAATGCAGAGCATTAAATGGACCACTGAGGGTGCGGCGAAGACGGTTTTTTTCCGTTGTGTATCCCGCAACGTTAAGCAAGCGTTAATTGCAAGGATATGTTAGTATCCGTTGAGTGCGCGGTTTTCCGCGAATTAAGGTGGCAACGCGGTGAATTTTCTCCGTCCTTATGGCAGAACTGTACTGTCTTTAAGGGCGGATTTTTTATTGTCAAATATTGGAAGGAGAGACAAATATGCTTAATCCAACGTTAGATCAGGCAAAAGGACTGACAGAATACAACCTTATCCCGATAAAATGCGAAATCTTATCCGATATCAAAACACCTATAGAGGTACTGAAAATCCTAAAGAACGTAAGCCGTCACTGTTTCATTCTCGAGTCGGTGGAGAACCAGGAAAAATGGGGACGCTACACGTTCCTCGGCTACGACCCAAAGCTTGAAATATCCTGCCTGAACGGAGAAATGACTGTCAAGAACATCCGCACGGGTGAAACCGAGACCAAACAGACCGCTCACCCCGCCGAATATATCAGAGATCTGATGAGCAGCTTTACGTCACCGAAGCTCGACGGTTTCCCGAGCTTTACGGGCGGGCTGGTCGGCTACTTCGGCTACGACTACATCAAGTACAGCGAACCATGTCTCAAGCTTGACGCGAAGGATGAGGAACACTTCAAGGATGTTGACTTGATGCTGTTCGATAAGGTCATAGCATTTGATAACATTCACCAAAAAATAGTATTTATCACAAATATTTCCACAAAAAATATTGAAGAGCAATACAAGAACGCCAAGAACGATCTCGACAAAATGGTGAAACTGATACGCACAGGCACTCCCGCTCCATTAAAAAAGGCGCGGCTGAAAAGCGAAATACGCTCGCTGTTCAATAAAGAGCAGTACTGCGAAATGGTTGAGAAAGCCAAGCGCTACATTCATGAGGGCGATATTTTCCAGGTGGTGCTTTCAAACCGTCTGGACGCAGATTTCGAGGGCAGCCTGCTTGACGCATACCGTGTTCTGCGAACTATCAACCCCTCACCGTACATGTTCTACTTTTCGAGCGACGATATGGAGGTCGCGGGTTCGTCTCCCGAAACACTGGTGAAGCTTGAAAACGGCATACTGCACACGTTCCCGCTGGCGGGCACACGCCCCCGAGGCAAGACCGAGGAACAGGACAAACAGCTTGAAACGGAGCTTTTAGCTGACGAAAAGGAGCTTTCCGAGCACAATATGCTGGTCGATCTCGGGCGGAACGATCTCGGAAAAATTTCCGAATTCGGAACCGTCGAAGTGGAGAAATATATGTCGATAGAGCGCTATTCACACGTTATGCACATCGGCTCGACAGTTCGCGGAAAAATACGCGGAGATCTTCACGCACTGGACGCGGTCGACGCAGTGCTGCCAGCGGGAACACTCTCGGGCGCGCCGAAAATTCGCGCCTGTGAAATAATCAACGAGCTCGAAAACAACAAACGCGGTATCTACGGCGGTGCCATCGGCTACATCGACTTCCGCGGAAATCTGGATACGGCGATCGCAATACGTCTCTGTTTCAAAAAAAACGGGCGCGTTTTCGTGCGCTCGGGGGCGGGCATCGTCGCGGACAGCGTTCCCGAAAACGAATTCAACGAGTGCATCAACAAGGCTAAGGCAGTCATGAACGCGCTCGAGCTCTCACAGGAGGCAGAATTATGATTTTACTGATTGACAACTACGACAGCTTTTCTTACAATTTATACCAGCTTATTGGTGAAATCAATCACGATATCAAGGTGATCCGCAACGACGAAATGACTGTCGGCGAAATAATGGCGCTCTCTCCCTCTCATATCATCGTAAGCCCCGGTCCCGGCAGACCTGCCGATGCGGGAGTCTGTGAGGAGGTTATCGCGAATGCGGCGGGCAAGATACCGCTTTTGGGTGTGTGTCTCGGACATCAAGCGATCTGCGAGACATTCGGCGCGGAGATTACCTATGCCAAGCGGCTTATGCACGGAAAGAAATCCGTTATCACGTTTGACAGAGATTCGCATATTTTCAAGGGGATAAGCGGCGATATCGCAGTCGCGCGGTACCATTCGCTTTCCGCGGCACAGAATGGCTTCCCCGATATACTCAAGATTACCGCTCAGACGGACGACGGCGAGATCATGGCAGTGGAACACAGAAGCTCTCCCGTTTTCGGACTGCAATTTCACCCCGAAAGCATACTCACCCAACACGGAAAAAAACTGCTTAACAACTTCCTGGAAATAAACATAAAATAAAATTGTAAAAAAGCTTCAAAAAAGTTATTATTTTTAAAGATATTAAAAAGTCTGTTTTTGTTATTGTTAAGCGGTTTCGAATTATTTATACATGTGGTTTTCAGATATTGTTTTTTAAGCTGTAAACGTCCAAAAAAACGACGGAAAACCGATACTTTTTGAACGATTTTATATATCTTTTTTTGGAGGTAGTTTTATTATGATAAAAGAGGCAATTATTAGGGTTACAAACGGCGAAAATTTGACCTACTCCGAGGCGGAGGAGGTAATGCGCGAGATCATGACGGGCGGTACGTCCACAGCGCAGACAGGCTCGTTCCTGACCGCGCTGCACATCAAGGGCGAGACTACCGACGAGATCTCCGGGTGCGCATATGTAATGCGCGACTGCGCGACGCGCGTAGAGTACAGCGGCGACGTAATGGAGATAGTCGGCACGGGCGGCGACGGTGCGCAGTCCATCAACATTTCCACTATCTCGGGAATTGTCTGCGCGGCGGCGGGCGCTAAAATCGCCAAGCACGGCAACCGCGCGGCTTCGTCGAAATGCGGCGCGGCAGACTGTCTGGAAGCTCTCGGAATCAATATTTCCGTGTCGCCGGATGGGTGCAACAAACTGCTCGACGAAGTGGGAATGTGCTTTATGTTTGCACAGAAGTACCACAGCGCTATGAAATACGTTGGATCAGTCCGCAGGGAGATCGGTATCCCGACCGTGTTCAACATCCTCGGACCGCTCACCAATCCCGCTCATGCCAATTTACAACTCCTCGGCGTATATAAGCCGGAGCTGCTCAAGCCCATGGCGAACGTGCTGATGAAACTCGGCGTAAAACGCGGAATGGCGGTCTACGGACAGGATAAGCTCGACGAAATATCTGTAGGAGCGCCTACTTCCGTTATCGAATTTGAAGACGGCAATATCAGCGAGTACGAGATAACTCCCGAACAATTTGGTCTGAAACGTTACGATATTGACGGTCTTAAGGGAGGGGAACCAGCTCTCAACGCAAAACTGGCTCGCAAGATACTTTCAGGCGAGCAGGGAGCGGGACGTACCTCCGTGCTGATGAACGCAGGCGCGGCAATGCACATTTATAAAGGTATATCTATCAAAGAGGGTGTAAAGCTTGCAGCGGACACTATCGACAGCGGCGAAGCAATGAAAACATTGGAAAAGTACATACAGATTTCCCAATAATTGAAACGAGGGTAAATATGATATTAGATGAGATTGCGGCAGAAACGCGTGAGCGTATCGCCGAAAAGTCAAAAGAGATACCGCTCTCGGAGGTGCGCTCCGAGGCGGAGCGTATGCCCTCATACGGAGATTTTCCATTTGAGAAGGCGCTGTCTGGTGGTGATATTTCATTTATCTGCGAGGTGAAGAAAGCCTCGCCGTCAAAGGGAATAATCGCGGAGGATTTCCCGTATTTGCAGATCGCCAAGGATTACGAATCGGCAGGCGCGGCGGCGATATCCTGCCTGACGGAGCCGTTTCGTTTTAAGGGCAGCGACGCTTATCTCCGAGAAATTGCACAAAACGTGAAAATTCCCGTGCTGCGCAAGGATTTCACGATAAGCGAGTATATGATCTACGAAGCGAAAATTATCGGCGCGGAGGCAATCTTGCTCATCTGCTCAATCTTAAGCGAACAGCAGCTTCGCGAATACCTTGCGCTTGCACACTCGCTGGGATTGTCGGCGCTCGTGGAGGCACACGATGAAGCTGAGATCGAGACCGCTGTCAAAATCGGCGCGAAAATTATCGGCGTAAACAACCGCGACCTGAAAACGTTTTCGGTCAATACGGGCAACTCCGCGCATCTGCGCAGCTTAGTTCCTCACGACAGGATTTTCGTGTCCGAAAGCGGAATACTGACTGCCGCCGACGTTGACGGACTGCGGAAGATCGGCGCAAATGCCGCCCTTATCGGTGAAACGTTAATGCGCGCTCCCGACAAAAAAGCCAAGCTCAACGAATTGAGAGGGCTGAAATGAGCACGAAGATCAAGCTCTGCGGAATGTTCCGAGAATGCGACATCGACTACGTCAACGAGGCTAAACCCGACTACATCGGCTTTATCGTGATGTTCCCGAAAAGTCACCGCAATATTGGCTTTGAAACGGCTCTGCGTTTGAAATCGCGGCTGTTGCCCGGAATAAAGTCTATTGCTGTTTCGGTGAACGCCCCCGTTGAGCAGCTCGCGGAATTCGCAATACGGGGCGCTGCCGATATCCTGCAATGCCACGGCAGCGAGGACGCGGAATATATCGCACGGCTGCGCAGATTGACGGGCGTTCCGATTATCAAAGCGGTCAAGGTCACGAGCGCCGCCGATATCGAAAACGCACAGAAGCTCGGCGCGGATTATCTGCTGCTTGACAGCGGCACGGGCAGCGGCGTGACGTTCGACCACTCGCTGATAGACCGCGGTAAAATACGCATTCCGTTCTTTCTGGCAGGCGGGCTTACCCCCGAAAATCTGGGGCAGGCTGTCCGCGATATCCACCCATATGCGGTGGATCTGTCAAGCGGAATTGAGACCGATAAGCTCAAAGACCGCGAAAAGATACTCGCGGCGGTAAGGGAGGTGCGCAATGCTCTCGGATAAAGTAAAACAGCACTTCAACACCGCCGCTCAAGCGGAATGGGAACGCCTTGACATTAACGAATATTACCGCCTTATCTTCCGTCTGCACCTCGATTTTATCAAGGAGGAACTCGCCGCGAAGCCGCGCGTTCTGGACGCGGGAAGCGGTCCCGGGCGGTATGCGCTGGAGTTTGCGAAACGCGGCTGCGCGGTAACGCTCTGCGATATCTCGGACGGCGAGCTTTTGCTTGCCGAACAGAAATTCGGCGAAAACGATATCGCCGCCGAGCGCTTTGTTCAAACGGATTTACGTGACTTGAACGCGTTCCCCGACGATGCTTTTGAACTGACAGTCTGCTACGGAGCGCCGCTCTCATACATAACGGAGAACCGCGAAAAGGCCATTGCGGAGCTGATACGCGTTACGCGCCGCGGCGGCACGATCGCGGTAAGCGTGAACAATACGTGGGGAATTCTCCGCAACGCCCTCGGCAAAACTAACGAGAGCTTCTTTGCGAACGGTGACTACTGGCGCATTGACGAGGTTGTTGAAACCGGTAACTGCCCGTCGTTTGAGAACGTGAAATTCGGCGGAGAAGCCGCTCCCGAAAAGCATTTCTTTCAGCCCGACGAGCTAATGGAGCTGATGACAAACAGCGGCTTATCGGAGGTTACACTCGGCGCGGCGCCATGCCTATGCTCGGGAAATCCCGCGCAGTATAACAAGCTCGCCGAAAACCCCGCCGCAAAAGCGCAGCTCGAAGTGCTGGAGCTGAAATGCTATTGCGATAAAAACATGATAGGATTTGGAGAATTTCTGCTTGCAAAAGGCAGGCGCAAATAATCAACAGAAAGCGAGACATAATGGTTAAAACAAAAAAGAACAAACTGAAAATCGTGATTATAATCATAGCGGCAATGCTCGTCGTTATTTTCACAGCGGGAATGACCGTCACTTCCGTTATGATGGCGGACAATTTCTCGCGCGGCGATTACTCCGATCCGCGGTTTATCGTCGACTATTACTATGAGCATTATAAAGCCGAATACCCCCGCACAGAGGTGGAGCTCAAGTCGGGCGATAACACGCTCAAGGGCTATATCTACGGCGCGGACAACGGCAAGGGCCTGTTGGTGTTCGCACACGGTATCGGCGAAGGTCACGAGAGTTATCTGAAAAGCCTGCTGTGGTTCGTCGATAACGGCTGGCGCGTGTTCGCCTACGACGCGACGGGCAGCGGTCACAGCGAGGGCGCGGGAACGCGCGGACTTACGCAGTCGGCGCTCGACCTTGACGCGGCGCTCACGTTCGCTGAAAACGACGCGCGGCTCAATTCCCTGCCCACGTTCCTTATGGGGCATAGCTGGGGCGGCTACGCAGCAGCAGCGGTTCTGAACTTCGACCACAAAATAGCGGGCGTCGCGAGCATTTCAGGCTACAATAAGCCGATAGACATGATACTTGAATGGACGGAGGACTCAATGGGTGGCATACGTTACTTAATGTATCCGTTCGTTCAAATCTACAACACAGCGCTTTTCGGGCAATACTCGGGAATGACGGCGGTAGACGGTATCAACAAGTCTAACGTTCCCGTTTTGATAATTCACGGCACGGAGGACGGCACTATCGGCTACGGTAAATCGAGCATAATCTCCGAGAAGGAAAACATTACGAACCCGAACGCTCAGTTTATAACCTTGGACGGCGGCGGACACAATAATATTTTCTACACCAAAGAGGCGCTGGAATACATCAATGAGTTCAACAAGGATTACAGGGTGATCTACGATCAGTATAACGGCGAGATACCCGAAGATGTCCTTGAGGAAACTTATTCTAACTCCGATAGGGAGCTTATCAATACGCCGAATGAGGAGCTGCTTTCACAGATCGAAAACTTTTTTGTGGAGCAGATGAAATGATCGGTATCTATTTCAGCGGAACGGGCAATACCAAATACTGTATCAATCGGTTTCTGGAAAAACTCGGTGAGAATGAGCACTCGTTTCCGATAGAGGATAAATTAGCTGTCAAGGCTGTAGCGGAGTATAACGAGATAGTGTTCGCGTACCCCGTTTATTACAGCAATATCCCGAAAATAGTACGGGATTTTATCGAGGATAACCGGACGTTATGGCAAGGCAAACGCGTTTTTATAATCGTGACTATGGGGTTGTTCAGCGGCGATGGCGCGGGAGTTTCGGCGCGGCTTTTCAAGAAATTCGGCGCGGAAATTTCGGGTGGTCTGCACCTTAAAATGCCCGACTGCATAGGCGACGTAAGCCTGCTGAAAAAACCGCCCGCCGAGAACATAAAGACAATCGAACAAGCCACTCGAAAAATTGATAATGCGACTCAGCATTTTCGCAACGGCAACCCTCCGCGCGAGGGGCTAAGCGTATTTCATCGGATTGCGGGAATGTTCGGGCAGCGGCTGTATTTTGGTCGCAAGGTCAACGATTACGCCGCTCTGCCGAATATCAATGACGAAAAATGTATTGGCTGCGGCATTTGCGAAAGGCTCTGCCCTATGGAGAATATCAAAGTCAGGAACGGCAAGGCGCTTTCGGGAAACAGATGTACGATGTGTTACCGCTGCTTTTCGGAGTGCCCGAAACAGGCAATAACGATAATAGGCAAAAAAGTGATCGTTCAATACAAATTTGATGATCGGACAATATAGGAAAGGGAGATTTGAACTAATGGCAAACGGAAGATACGGCGATTTCGGCGGACAGTATATCCCCGAAACGCTTATGAACGAAATTCACAAGCTGGAGGAGGCATACGAGCACTTCTCCAAAGACCCCGATTTCATTCGTGAGCTGGACGAGCTTAACCGCCAGTATGCTGGCAGACCGTCTCTGCTCTACTATGCCGACAAGATGACCAAGGACTTAGGCGGCGCTAAGATATACTTCAAGCGTGAGGATCTGAACCATACAGGTTCGCATAAGATAAACAACGTTCTCGGTCAGTGCCTGCTAGCGAAAAAAATGGGCAAAACGCGTATTATTGCCGAGACTGGCGCGGGTCAGCACGGTGTTGCGGCAGCGACCGCGGCGGCGCTTATGGGGCTGGAATGCGAGGTATTCATGGGCAAGGAGGACACTATCAGACAGGCGCTGAACGTTTACAGAATGGAGCTGCTCGGCGCTAAGGTCAATCCTGTCACCACGGGTACAATGACCCTAAAAGACGCAGTAAACGAGGCTATGCGCGACTGGACAACGCGCGTTGACGATACGCTGTACGTTCTCGGCTCGGTAATGGGTCCACACCCGTTCCCGATGATAGTCCGCGACTTCCAGAGCATTATCTCAAAGGAAGCACGCGGGCAGATACTCGAGCTTGAGGGCAAACTCCCGACCGCCGTTATGGCGTGCGTGGGCGGCGGCTCAAACGCTATGGGAATGTTCTACAACTTCATAGGCGACAAAGACGTCCGCCTTATCGGCTGCGAAGCAGCGGGGCGAGGAGTTGACACGGGCGAGACCGCGGCGACTATCGCAACGGGTTCTCTCGGAATTTTCCATGGAATGAAGTCGCTGTTCTGCCAGAATGAGTACGGGCAGATCGCGCCCGTGTACTCGATCTCGGCGGGCTTGGATTACCCGGGGATAGGTCCCGAGCACGCTCACTTACACGAGATAGGCAGAGCGGAATATGTTCCCGTAACGGACGACGAGGCGGTAAACGCGTTTGAGTATATCGCGCGTACCGAGGGTATAATCTGCGCTATCGAGAGCGCTCACGCCGTTGCTCATATGATGAAGATAGCGCCAAAAATGAACAAGGACGACATCATAATCTGCTGTCTGTCGGGACGCGGAGACAAAGACGTTGCGGCAATTGCAAGATACAGGGGGATAGATATACATGAATAATTCAAGAATACAAAGCGCTTTCACTAACAAAAAAGCGTTTATCGGCTTTCTGACAGCGGGCGACCCCACCTATGAAAGCTCGTTCAACAATATTATGGCAATGGTAAAGGCGGGCGCGGACCTTATCGAGATAGGCATACCGTTTTCAGACCCGATAGCGGAAGGTCCTGTAATTCAAAACGCGGACGTGCGTGCACTCAAAGCGGGAATGACAACCGACAAGGCGTTTGAGCTTGCCGCAAGAGTCCGCGCGAAAACCGATATTCCGCTGGTGTTTATGACCTATCTTAACCCCGTGTTCAAGTACGGATATGATAGATTTTTCGTGAAGTGCGCCGAGATAGGCGTTGACGGACTTATATGCCCCGATATGCCGTTCGAGGAAAAGCGCGAGGCTGATGATATCGCCAAGTCGCATGGCATTGCGATAATCTCAATGATAGCGCCTACCTCCGAGGAGCGCATAAAGTCCATTGCCGAGAGCGCGGAGGGCTTTCTGTACATAGTTTCCTCGCTTGGTGTAACGGGCGTGCGCAGCGAGATCAAGACCGACCTCGCGTCCATTATGGAGAGCGTCAAGAAATACGCGCACGTTCCCGCGGCTATCGGTTTCGGTATCTCCACGCCCGAGCAGGCGGCGAAGATGTCCAAGCTCGCGGACGGCGTTATAGTCGGTTCGGCGATAGTGCGGATAATCGAGAAGTACGGTGAGAATGCCGCGGACGAGATTTATAAGTATGTCAAGTCCATGACCGACGAGGTGCGCTGACCACAACGTTATTATTCTCCAAAATATTAAAAGCCCGTGATAAGCTCAACGGGCTTTTAATATTTACTTATCGCTTTCAATACGACCAAATTTAAATAAGCTCCACAAAAAATTGCAGGTCATAAGTCCCTTGTGCCGCCGTTCAACGTCTTTCCAGACTTCGTCTGTGCCCCATTTCCAGTTCGGAGACCAACTGCCGTCCTCATTCTGCGCCTCAATCAGCTTTGTATGATTGTCGTCAACCTCGTTTTTGTACATTGCAAAGTAAGGGTGATTTGGTGAGTTTATCCAGATACAAGCCTTATGAGCGCGCTCCGTTCCCCAGCCCTCGTCGAGCAGATCGAACAACTTACCGTCACCCATAAGCTTTTTAAGCAACTCGCTTTTAAGGTTTTCATCCGACAAGGCGTTGACAAAATAAAGGTCGGACATCATACCGTATTGGAAATAGCTATCGCTACGCATTATTTTATCCGTAACGACCTTTTTGATATATTCCGCAAGCTCCTCGGGTACATACCGTCTGTATTTCATAACCATTCCCGCCAACGCCGAATTGGTGTTGGGGTTATAGTTCGCTATCAGTTCGTCATAATTCTTAGGTAAGGCTTTCTCCTTATCCTCATACTCCCACCACCAAGCATGCGGAAAATCATTTACCTCCGAAACAATAAGATTATCCCATTCTCCCGTTTCCATATTGTAGTTTTCGACAATGTATTTCATAAGCTTGTGTATCATAAAATGTGTTTCGGGAACATCAAGCGCGAAAATATACCTGCACGCGCTCTCCGTCTGTTTCAGACAGGATTTTGAAAAACAAAAATCGTAATCGAGCGTTCCGAAACCGCCGTCCTCATTTTGGTATTTTTCAAGAACTTCTATGACTTGCTCTTGAGGCTTATTCTCAAAATAATATTGAAACATAGCAAAATCTATATCCTGCGCATAGCCGTACATAAATTCCCTTGCTTTTTCAAACTGCTTTTTTGTCAGACACTTCATAACCGCTTTTCCCTTCAACTTTTTAAAAGTATTATAACATAACTCTCCGGAAAATGTCAAGAAAGAACTATTTATGAACCCCGCGGCTCTCCAGAAGGACTTTCAAATCCTCGGCTGAGCCCTCCGAATACGAACCGTTATGCACGACGAGAAACCTTTGGCGGTTATCGACGTTTAGCCTTATGTAGATCGCGTTGTTCTGTTCAAAGTATTTATCCATTATTGAATACGCGTAATGCTCCTCGCTGTTAATGCCATTAAGCGAAAGTCTGCACAGAACGCAGTCGTCCAAAAACTCATACGTTCGGGGAGCTTTTACGCTCGGCAATTTTATCGACTTCATGACCGAGAGCTTATTAAAAAATATGCTCCAGCAGATAAACAGCACTCCCATAACGAACGCTCCCGTTACTATGACAACATTGACATCGACGCCCGAAGATACCGCTCTGTACAGCGTTGCACCGCCGAGAATCAAAAGAAGTACACCGCAAAACGCGACAAAACAGATCGAGAAAGTGATACGCGGCTCTTTACGGCTGTGTTTCGCTGAAAATTCAAGGTCATTTTCGGTGAATATTGTTTGGTTTACAATCATATTTTGCTCCTCAGTTTATTTAATGATTCAATTTTACCATATTACCGCAAAAAGTCAAACGCAAAAGAAATACTAAACTTATGAAACCTATGTAACAGATGTTAAGTTAGTTAAAACTAACCATTTAAAAAACCTAAAATCCGACAATATTTGTGAATAATCAACAAAAAGCTTGTTAAAAATTCTACAATGAAATAATTCTCAAACCAAGTCTTTTTTATAGATTTTTTGTTGAATATATGTTATAATACATAGTGATATATCATGTCGCGCATAAATATTATAGCGATAGAGATTGTACAATTCCGCCAAATTGCCGTAAGCGGCACTGTGCGGTAAAATTATTCAAGGAGGCTATAACATGGCTTTTAAAAAGAGCGCTGTTCCCTTTTCGGGAACGCCCGAGCAGGAGGAGCGTCTGAAGGCAGTCATTGCCGAGCACAAGGACGATCCCGGTGCGCTGATGCCTATTCTTCAGAAGGCTCAGGACATTTACGGCTACCTTCCCATCGAGGTGCAGAGCATGATCGCGGACGCGATGGATATCCCGTTGGAAAAGGTTTACGGCGTCGTTACTTTCTACGCGCAGTTCTCCATTAATCCGAAGGGTCAGTACAAAATTTCCGTATGTCTGGGAACGGCTTGCTATGTAAAGGGTTCGGGCGATATCTTCAACAAGCTTCAGGAAAAACTCGGTATCGGAAGCGGCGAGATCACTCCCGACGGAAAGTTCTCTCTGGACGCGTGCCGCTGTATAGGCGCGTGCGGACTTGCTCCCGTACTCACCGTCAATGAGGATGTTTACGGCAGACTTACCGTTGACGACGTTGATAAGATACTCGAAAAATACAATTAAGCATAATTAAGTACTGTTAGGTACATAGAATTCCGATTTAAAGAAAGGAAATCTTTAAGATGAATGTGATCAAAACAATAGACGAGCTTAACGCTATCAAAGCCGCGGCGGCGGAGGTTGTAAACATCCGCGTTGAAGGCAAGGACAGCGGCGTTAAGGACGTCCTGGTCTGCGGCGGTACGGGCTGTACGTCGTCGGGCTCTATGAATATCATCAAAAAGCTCGAGGAAGAGATCGAGCGCAACGGTCTTAAGGACAAGGTAAACATCATCAAAACAGGCTGTTTCGGTCTGTGCGCACTGGGTCCTATTATGATCGTATATCCCGAGGGAACGTTCTACTCCAAAATGGAAGTCGATCATATCCCCGAGATCGTTTCAAGTCACCTCAAGGACGGTATTCCAGTAAAGAAGTATCTCTACGCGGAAACCGTTGAGGGCGACACCATCAAGTCGCTGAACGATACCGCTTTCTACGCAAAGCAGCACCGTGTGGCGCTCCGCAACTGCGGACTTATCTCCCCCGAGCATATCGAGGAGTACATAGCGCGCGACGGTTACCAGGCACTGCATAAGGTACTTACTTCAATGTCGCAGGACGACGTTATCAACTGCCTGTTGGCGTCCGGTCTGAGAGGACGCGGCGGCGCGGGCTTCCCGACGGGAAGAAAATGGCAATTCGCAAAGGCTTCCGTAAACGAACAGAAATATGTTTGCTGCAACGCCGACGAGGGCGACCCCGGAGCGTTCATGGATCGTTCCGTACTCGAGGGCGACCCCCACAGCGTTATTGAGGCTATGGCTATCGCGGGTTATGCTATAGGTGCAAATCAAGGCTATATCTACGTCCGCGCGGAATACCCGATCGCCGTTGAGCGTCTTGAGATCGCTATCAAGCAGGCGGAAGAAGCCGGAATGCTCGGCGACAACATCTTCGGCACGGGTTTCAAATTCCACCTCGGTCTGAGACTTGGCGCGGGCGCGTTCGTCTGCGGTGAGGAGACCGCACTGATGACCTCCATAGAGGGCAACCGCGGCGAGCCGAGATGCCGTCCTCCGTTCCCTGCCGTAAAGGGTCTGTTCGGCAAGCCCACCATTCTTAATAACGTTGAAACATATGCTAACGTTTGTCAGATTATCCTCAACGGTCCCGAGTGGTTTGCAGCTATGGGTACAGAGAAATCCAAGGGTACTAAGGTATTCGCGCTCGGCGGAAAGATCCACAATACGGGTCTGGTAGAGGTTCCTATGGGTACAACGCTGCGCACCGTTATTGAAGAGATCGGCGGCGGTATCCCGAACGGCAAGAAATTCAAGGCTGCTCAGACAGGCGGACCTTCGGGAGGCTGCATTCCTCCCCAGCATCTGGATATCCCGATCGACTACGATAACCTTATCGCGATCGGTTCCATGATGGGATCTGGCGGACTTATCGTAATGGACGAGGACAACTGTATGGTAGATATCGCCAAGTTCTTCCTCGAATTCACCGTTGACGAGAGCTGCGGCAAGTGTACACCCTGCCGTATAGGTACAAAGAGAATGTACGAAATTCTCACCAAGATCACCGAGGGCAAGGCTACTATGGATGATCTCGAAAAGCTCGAAAAACTCTGCTATTATATCAAGGACAACGCGCTGTGCGGACTCGGTCAGACCGCGCCCAATCCCGTATTGTCCACTCTGCGTTACTTCAAGGACGAGTACATTGCTCACGTTCAGGACAAGAAGTGTCCCGCGGGTGTCTGCAAGAGTCTGCTCGCGTACAAAATCGATCCCGCGAAGTGCAAGGGCTGTTCGCTTTGCGCGAAGAAATGCCCAGTTGGCGCTATCAGCGGCGAGCTGAGAAATCCGTTCACTATCGACACCAACAAATGTATCAAGTGCGGTGTCTGCGCGTCCAACTGTAAGTTCGGCGCAATTGAGAAGGCCTAACCGGAAAGGAGTAAAAAGTTATGGTTAATATTAAAATTAACGGCGTGGATTATTCCGTTCCCGAGGGCAGCACGATCCTTGAGGCAGCGAGAACAGCGGGTATCAAGATCCCTACGCTGTGTTATCTTAAAGACATTAACGCTATCGGCGCTTGCCGTATCTGCGTTGTTGAGGTAAAGGGCGCGAGAAGCCTTGTCGCTTCCTGCGTTTACCCCGTAAACGAGGGCATGGAGGTGTTTACAAACACTCCCAAGGTCATCGAAAGCCGCAAGACTACTCTGGAGCTTATCCTCTCCAACCACAAGAAAGAATGCCTGTCGTGCGTAAGAAGCGGCTCTTGCGAGCTTCAGGAACTGTGTAACGAATACGGCGTCGAGGAGAACAGATTTGAGGGCGAGAACCCTGCCGTTGATATCGACGACAGCGCTATGCATATGACCCGCGATAACTCCAAATGCATTCTTTGCCGCCGTTGTGTGGCAGCCTGCGGAGTTACTCAGGGTATCGGCGTTATCGGTGCTAACGAGCGTGGATTTGCTACTCAGATTGCATCTCCGTTCGATATGGCTCTGGCGGATACCGCGTGCGTATCCTGCGGTCAGTGTATCGTAGCTTGTCCTACCGGCGCGCTCACCGAAAAGGACGACACTCAGAAGGTTCTCGATGCTATTGCCGATCCCGAGAAGTTTGTTGTTGTACAGGCGGCTCCCGCTGTACGCGCATCGCTTGGTGAGGCGTTTGATCTGCCCGTCGGCACAAACGTTGAGGGCAAGATGATCGCGGCTATGCGCAGACTTGGTTTTGATAAGGTATTCGATACCAATTTCTCCGCCGACCTTACGATCATGGAGGAGGCTCACGAGTTCCTTGACCGTGTACAGAACAGCGGTACTCTGCCGATGATCACCTCCTGCTCGCCGGGATGGATCCGCTACTGCGAGAACTACTTCCCCGAGTTTATCCCCAATCTGTCCACCTGCAAGTCGCCGCAGCAGATGTTCGGCGCGGTAGTAAAGACCTACTACGCTCAGAAGCTCGGCAAGAACCCCGAGGATATCGTAAGTGTTTCCGTAATGCCTTGTACCGCTAAGAAGTACGAGATCAACCGTGACGATCAGTCTGCGGCGGGTATTCCCGATCTTGATATCACGATCACAACGCGCGAGCTGTCCCGTCTTATCAAGAAGGCAGGCATTATGTTCAACGATCTGCCCGACGAGGAGTGTGATTCTCCGCTCGGCACTGGTACCGGCGCGGCTGTTATCTTTGGCGCGACGGGCGGTGTTATGGAGGCTGCTCTGCGTACCGCAGTATGGAAGCTTACCGGTGAAAAGGCAGATTCTCCCATCGAATTCAAAGACGTCCGCGGCGTAGAGGGCATAAAGGAGGCTACTTACAATGTTGGCGGCAAGGAGGTCAAGGTCGCTGTCGTAAGCGGTCTTGCGAACGCTAAAGCTTTGCTGAAGAAAGTCAAGGCAGGCGAGGCTGAGTATCACTTCATTGAGATCATGGCTTGCCCGGGCGGCTGCGTAAACGGCGGCGGACAAATCATTCTTCCCGCATCGGTAAAGAACTTTACCGATATCAGAGCGGATCGCGCAAAGGTGCTGTACGATATCGACAGTGCGAACAAGATGCGCTGCTCGCACGAGAACCCCGACGTCAAGGCGGTTTACGACGAGTTCTTCGGCGAGCCCAACTCCCATAAGGCACACGAGGTACTTCACACGAGCTACAAAGCTCAGAAGCTGTACAGATAATCGTTTTAGCATTTTAAAACCAATATGGTGTCAGGCAGACGGCCTGACACCATATTTTTATTGTAGCTTTAGCCCCAAAAACCACCGGCTGAGCCGGTGGTTTTTGGGGCTAAAGCTACAAGCAAAACAAGGGCTGCGCGTCTGCACAGCCCTTGTTATTGTATTCCGTTTTTATGCAACGCCTGTGTTAGCCGCTACAAGGAACCACGGGTTTTCGTCGTCCATATCCATATTTCCCTTGTATTCATCGGAGATCGTTACATTCTCGAAACGGTTGTCCTGCTCTTCCTCAAAAATGATCTCGTTGTTTTCCATAATAGTTACCCCTTTCTTATATGTCTGTTCTACATGGAGGCTTTGTATTTTTATATAGTTTCGCCTCACACCTATAATATAGCATTTAAACTCAAAATAGTCAATAGTTTTGGAGCAAATTCGTATCTTTAAAAAATAATATCCAAAAACAAAGAACAATTGTTGGTGATAATCAACAAACAAAATGATATTTTTTTGTCAATT
>CAJUMS010000010.1 GCA_910587465.1 uncultured Oscillospiraceae bacterium | reverse complement strand
GAGCCTGCAGCTCTCAAGAAGATCTGCAAGTGAGTCCTCTCGGCGCTGCCCATAATGCAAAGCACTTGATGTGTGCGTTACGAGGCGAGTTGCATAGTGTGCGGTTTCGATTCACAAGGTAAAGAAATGCTCCTATGATTTTGTCAATATCACTTGACACAATTTACTCAAAAAATTTCAGCAAGTTTTAGTTACTTCCGCACAAATATCCACTCCGCTTACGCTCCGTGGATATTTGTGCGGGTGCGTCATGCGGCGGCACTCAGCGCTGCATAATAACGCCGCCTTTTTTCAGCAGGCGGCATGCCGCCTATTGCCGAACAGATTCTCCGATTGTTCCAATAACTCATAAAGTAGCGCCAAACAAGTGTTTTTAGTTCTTCCAACGTGTAATTCTCGGATTTTCGCCCCCGAAGATAAAACAGCTCGTTTTTCATACGCGCCCACATACTCTCACACCGTGCGTTATCATGACATCTTCCTCCTGCACTGTTCATACTCTGCAGGATTCCAAAATCTCCTATTGCAACACGGTATTTTTCACTTGTGTACTGACTTCCCCGGTCGGAATGAATGATTGCTTTTCGCATTTCGGGATAACCCTTGCATGCATCTTTAAGCGTTCTGACACACAGCTCCGCACGCATATTATCGTCCATTGAAAGCCCCAAAACAAATGCGTCAAAGCAATCAAAAATCGCCGATACATACAGCTTGCCGTCCTTTGCGGGGATTTCCGTTATATCCGTGACGCACTTTTCGCAAGGCTTTTCAGCAGTAAATTTACGCTTAAGAAGGTCATCAGACTTTCCGGCTTCACGGTCGGCTTTGGTTATTCCTTTTGGCTTTCGATTAAATGTATGATTTATGCCAAGATCTTCCATTATGCGGTAAACCGTGCTTTCGCTCGGGATATTTTCATTTGGATATTTCAGCTTTAATGCTGTGTGCATTCTTTCCCGTCCGTAAGTATCGTTGCACTCGTCCTCGGCGGTTATTTCGGTAATCAATTCCGCTATATGTTCATACTTCCACGGTTTTTCTCGATTTTTCAAGTAATCATAAAACCCTTGCCGAGAAACCTTTAATGCCTTGCAATAAAAGCTGATTTTTCCTTTAATTGTGCCGTCTTCCGTCTTTTTTCCTATGAACTTTAATCGTTCCCTTTTCCCGACTTCCGACGGCTCGCAGCGAAAAAAGCCGATGCTTCCTCCAAAAATTCGTTTAGTTCGTTAAGCCGCTTGATCTCTTTCTCTTGCGCTTTTAACTGCTTACGTAATTCCTGCACTTCCGCTGCAAGAGTTAAGGCTGTCTCCGGTGTTTGTTCTCCTGCTCCCGGATCCACTTCTCCCGTTTTTGCCTTGTGAAGCCAAGTCCCTAAAGTGTTTTTCGGTATTCCGAGTTCTTCCGCCGCTCGCTTCCTTCCTATCTCTTTTGCAAGCTTTATTGCCTGCGCTTTGAATTCTTCTGTGTATGTCCTTGCTTCTCCCATGTATGACACCTTCCTTTCTTTTTTATTGTAATCCTATTGATTGCATTGTGTCAAGTTTTATTATACAACATCACTATGCTAAAAAGCTCATTATACCGTCTAATATCTGCAGAATTAAACGGATGTATTGAGTTGTCAGCGCGTTTGATTGTACGCTGACAAATTCAAGAAAATACGGAAAACGGAATATAATCGTGATTGATCAACATGGTTGTGTTCCCAATACATGAGGAGGTCATTATCATGACAAAAATTTTCAAGCGCATTTCAGCTGTTGCTATGGCAGCGGCTATGGCTACCACAATGGCAATATCCGCTAATGCGGAAGGCGAAACCGGAAAATTCATGGGATATTCCTATGATGCAAAAGTTACAGCAAACCCTGATACTCATACGCAGACGGCGTATACATTTTATGACAATCTGCGGGCGGACGTCTACACCGGAATGCAAGTTCAAAATGCTAAGTTCGGTACTGTGATCGATTCCGCACCGCGAACCGGAAGATCCGGCACAAACAAAACTGCGACTGTGAAGTTGTATGTTAAAGATTCTCCTATCACCGCGTTCAGCTCGCATGAGATCATCCCCCCTTCAAGTGACGATGAGCCTTGGTATAGGTATTTTGAGGATTTCTATGTTGTGCAATAATTTCACTGTTTCCGTCAAAATGTAACTGTAATACACTGGAGGTTAAATTATGACCAAGTTTCTAAAACGTGCTCTCTCATTGGCTATGGTATCTGCCGCAGCAATGACGATGGCAATTTCCGCAAACGCTGCAACCTACACAGCAAACTATAAAGGGTTTGGGGTCGGAGCGTGTGTTGAAGCAAACACAGAGTTCAAAACTCAGCAAGCGTATACATATTACGAATCGAAGGAAGCTCAGGTATTCGTAGAATTGACTGTGACCGATGCGATAACCGGAAAGGTTCTGTCGCCCAAAAAACGCGCTGAACGCGGAAGCGATTCCCTCTATGTACATGTCTACGCAGATGTTGACAAATCACCGATAACCCTGTCAAGCAAGCATGAGGTGATTCCTGCATGGAGCAGCGGCACTTCGTGGACAAAGTATCTTGAGGAGTCATACATTGTTCAGTAAGCTGAATTTGCTGTAAAGGCACAAGTAAATTGAAAACGCAAAACGCCGTGCGCGAAAGATATATCCTATTTTCGCGCACGGTATTTTGCAGAATGCGAGGGTAATTATGAAAAAACTACGTCATTATATGGCTGCATTTCTTTGTTTAACAGCCGTTTTAATATCAGGTTGCTCAAAAGTTACAGATCCTGAAAAACCGAACAGCTTTTCCGAGATGTCCGACCCTATGATCAATATGGGCGGCAATCAATCATCCAACACATCCAATGTCAGTTCGGGGACGAAAGTTCTCGGCTCATACGGTCACAGCTTTAATCAGAACGATGTGGATTTTTCAACGGATACTCTGGTTTTAACTCCGACAGTAACAGGTGACGAAAATCCGACAACGCTTGGCGCAATGGCGTTTATAGACGGATTTCCGCAAAAATTCACATTAAACAATGGCTCTGAGCAAAAAACGCTTTCAATTATCGAAACAACGCCCTCCGAGGTAGAATACACTTTAAAACTTGACCCCAAATTTGATGAGGCACTTGATAACCATTATGTGACCATGCTTTATCTTTTAAATCCAAATTTCAGACCTGAAAAAGGAAACTCTTTCGGTGTACACCATTCCGCTTCGCGTTGGTATTCGCAGCCCATAAATACCGATAAAAAAGAACTTCAGAAAATGGACGTAAATGCGTTTAAAACAGAAAGCATTCCGTTTTCAATGAAGCAGATCGAGCAATACAAGATACCAACCGATGAGGAAAGCGGAGTCGTTACGGTTTTTGATTTGTATGACAAATGGAAAACATATCAGATTACACTCAACGACAGCAATTCACCGGAGCTGACGTTCGCGGCATATACCACAGGACAAAAGCACTGCGGTGATTACCGCGTAACATTTTATAAGAACCACGAACTTTGCACATTTAATTCGGGGTACAACTGCCTTGATCTTACCCTTGAGGGTGGAAAGATTGTTGAAGAGAAAGTTACTCTTGACAGCGATTTGTCGAACGGCGACATTGTTTATTGTATAGCAATACCGCTGTTTGAGGGCGGATTGACCGAAAAAAGTACATCGGAAATGGTTATCGGCAATGCTCAAAATGACAGCGAGTCCAATGAAACGCAAACATCTTTGGGTGAAGCAAATATGACTTCTGAACCAAACGATGTGACCTCTCATGAAACACAAGACCCGTCCGGCAGTTCGGAAGTGACTTCCGAGCCAAACAATGGAGTTTCTCACGAAACGCTGATCCCCTCGGGAGAAAAGGTCAACGATATAAATTCAAAGCCTAAATTTGTGCTTTCGGATACCCTTTATTTCCTTGAAAACCGCAGCGACTTAAGTTTGATTGGTTCAAAAAACGGTTCATCTGTTGAGAAAACTTTACAGCTTGATAATTTTGAAAATATTTTTGCCCACAATGACTGCATTGGAGTTTTATTTAACAATAACAGCGGTTATTCCGTAAAATTATACGATAAAAATTTCACGGAAATAAAATCGGCAAGTTTGGCTGAATTGTCACTGTCGCAGCAAGGTATTGTGGACTTTGATTTTGACAGGATCGTTTACAGTGTGAGTGCGGGCGATAAAATGGCGTTATACACCTGCGACTGGAATTTACAAAACAAGCGTATGCTTATGGAATTGCCCTGTGGTGAGTATCCTTTGGCAAGCTATTTCGGGGGTATTGCTTTATCAAGGGATTTTGTTGCTTTTACGGCATACGGCATTGAGGGGGACGTTAAGGCGGGATTTTACGGTGTCTGCGACTTTAACGGGAATTATGAAATTCGTCGAAAGGATGGGATTGGCACACCGCAAACCAATGATACAACTGCGATGTGGCAGGATAAACATACCGATATAAATTCGGGTAAAATGCCGAGCGGCAAGCTTGAATTTTACGAAAACGGCAAATTCAGCACGATTACAACCGAAGACGTTACGGAAAGTCATCGTGCGTTTTTGTGCAATTCGGGGACAGTCATAACAGCGGCGGAAAGCAGAAATTGGTGTTTGCGAAAATACTCCGACGGCAAAGTATCCAAAAAAATAAACCTGCGGGAAGAAACTTATGTAGGCAGCGCAGTCGATTTTAACGGTAAAATCTACGCCTACGTTTCGGAATATTCCGAAACAGATGAGAAAAGCATATCGAAATGCCTTATCTGGGAGGACGATTAAATGGAGCTTTCAATAAAAAACATCACCAAAACCTATGGCAAAAAACGTGCGCTCTCTGACTTTTCACTTGATTTGAAGCCCGGGGTTTACGGACTTTTGGGCCCTAACGGTGCGGGAAAATCAACGCTTATCGGTGCTATCACGGGGCTTGTCAAAGCTGACTGCGGGAGCGTGACTTATTCCGATGAGCAAGGAAATAAACTGCACGAAAAGCTCGGATATCTCCCGCAATATCAAAGTTACTACAAGAATTATTCTGCTCCTGAATTCTTGCGGTATATGCTTGCTTTGAAAAATTACAAGCCCGAAAAACCGTCGAAATATATTGCTGATCTGCTTGAATTGGTGAATTTGGGAGATGTTGGGAAAAAGCGTATCGGTGCTTTTTCGGGCGGTATGAAGCAGCGTTTGGGTATTGCACAAGCTCTCGTCGGCAATCCCTCCGTGCTGATTTTTGACGAGCCGACAGCGGGTCTTGACCCGAAAGAACGCGTCCGTTTCCGTAATATAATTTCCTCGCTCGGCAGCAACAGAATCGTAATTCTGGCAACACATATCGTGTCGGATATTGAGTATATCGCAAATGATATAATCCTTTTAAACAGCGGCGTTATGGTGGATTTCGGAACACAGTACGATATCACAGAGAAGATAAACGGCAAGGTGTGGGAATTCATCTGCGACAGCCGCGAGGTGCTTGAAATTATGAACAAGCTGCGTGTGTCCAACGTGGTTTCAATGGGTGAACAGTGTAAAATTCGCGCGGTCTGCGATGAGAAACCTGCCGCAAGCGCAGATAATGTAACGCCCGATTTAGAGGACGTTTGTCTTTACAGCTTTGGAGAATTGTGATGAAGATCGTTTACTATGAAATGCGAAAAAGCTTCTTGAAAAAATCAACACTTTTTGTGTTGATAATTTTAACGCTGCTGAATATAATACGAATTTACGACCTGAGCAGAACACGTTATACACTCACGTCCGGCGATTTTCACGAGCCTTATTTTCGGCTCTACAATACGGTTTGCGGAGAATTGTCCGATGACAAACTGGCACCGTTCAGAGAGCGTGCAAATGAACTGCGCGACATCGTGAGGGGGCATTCGTACAGCACGGAATACGATCCCGACGAGTATGAATACACCGGTTATTGTTTCGGTGATTTTAATTTGTACAATACATTTATCGGGCGTGAAATAACCTATTGCGGCACCTATCCGAACATCTCAAATCAAATTGTTGAAAACGCTTACAATAACTATCAAATTTATAAGAACATAGGAAACAGCTATGAGGCGGAAAAAAGCGCAATGATCTACAAAGCGTTCCAAAATCGCAGCATACCGGAATACCGTGCGACATATTGGACGAACTTGTTTTTCAGCTACGATTTTTCCTCTCTGTTATGCGTAATAATGTTGATCTTCTGTCTGTCCTCCGCCTTTACGAGCGAAAAGACAAGCGGAATGAACAATTTGATTTTTTCCTATGGAAAAGGCGGAAGTACGGTTCGTGCTAAAATTTTTTCAGCGGGAATTTTGTGTCTTTTGCTGACTGTTTATTTTTCCGTCTGCGATCTGTTGACAACGCATATTCTGTTGGGGATCGACGGAGTTAATATGCCTTTGTATTCGGCGGAAAGTTTTAAATTTTCCCCGTACACTTTTAGCTTTGCGTCGGCTGTTCTTATATGGACGGCGCAGCGTTTTGCGGCATTATTTGTTATATCGCTAATCGTGCTGCTTATTTCGAAAATTTCACCGAATTTGGTGTTTTCAATGGCGTTTAGTTTTGCAGCTGCGTTAATGTTAATTTTTTTAACCGCTGCATCGGAAAGCGTATTTAATCCGATATGCGCATTGATACCGAACGCTTATATACAAGAATTTTCTGTCGTTAACATATTCGGAATGCCTGTTTCCAAACTACTTGCAGCAATTTCCGCGCTTGCGGCGGAGTGTGTTGTTTTATGTCTTGCAATTAATTATTCGGGAGGAACAAGAAATGATAAAAACCGAATTTAAAAAAATGCTGATAAAGCATTTGGGGGCATTGCTTGCATTGGTTGTGATAGTCGGCGATTTGTTTCTTGTAATTAGTTCATACCAATCCGAAAAACTATCCTCTGAAATCTCCGAGCGCCATTATCATGAATATATGGAGATATATTCGGGTCAGCTTACTCCCGAAAAGGAAGCGGAAATACTTGCGGAACAATTGCGCATTGTTGATGCGAAAAACCTTCGCAGCGATATTGAGTTGAACCTTTTGCGCGGAAAGTATACAAGCGAAAGCGAATATATTTCGGAGTATGAAAATGCTGCTTCAATTGTCGAGCGCAAAGAGGCTTTCGATGCATTGTTCAAACAATACAGTTATGTCCTGGATGTACCGGAAAAACGTTTTTTGACACTCGGCGATTACAGCGGATTAGCGCAGGATTTCCCCGATGTTTTCCTGCTTTTTGCCGTTGTTTTCATTACGGCTGCGCTGTTCCTCGGAGAAGAGCAATCGAACGTTATAACATTGATAAGGATTTCCCCGGGTGGACGACAGAAAACGCTTTTCGGCAAGTTGACAGCAATACTTGTTTTTACGGTCATTTGCCATTTTTTCAGGGTTTTAACCGAATTGTCCGCAATAGTCCTTGCGGGAAATCCGGCTGAATTAGCATATCCCGTTCAATCAATTGAGTTTTTCGCAAATTGTCCTTATGACATTTCAATTTTACAAGCATTTATTGCAATTTCGGCACTGCGGCTGCTTGGGTATTTTTTTATCGAGGCTCTTGTAATTTTTCTTGCCACAGCGGTCCGCAAGTCGCTGCCGACGATTTTTCTTCCATGCGCAGTATGTGTTTTACAGCAGTTTGCTTTTGACCCCGCAACTCCCGCATACTATATTCCAACCGGTTTTTTGCGCGCTGTCGGTTATTTCAGAGGAACGGTTTACCAAACAAATTCCATAGGTGAGAATATCGCGGTCTTTACAGAAATTCCGCTCTCTTATTTTGTTTTCCTAATCGTAATAACAATAATCTTTATCGCAGTTTCTCTTATCGCCGCGTATTTGTACTATGTCTGCAAATCTTTTAAATTTCCCGCAAAGAAAGTGTATGCTGTGATTGCTCTTTTTATCATCGGTTGCACGTTTTCGGGCTGTGCGACTGAACCCGAAGCGCAAACGCAGGATGTTGTCTTTAACCTTTGGGATAATTCTTTTTTTGCCCAAAATACTACAGACTATTTTATTTCAGACGAAAAAGGGATAGCACAGACTTCAAAGACAAACGGCACGAAAACATACCTACCGCAAAATGAATTTGACTCCGAACGGCAGAGAAAGTTAATTACCTTATGCGGCAATACGATTTACTATAACAATTTTCTTGACGGAGTTGATATAACGGCTTTGTCTTTGGACGATTTCGGCGAATGCGAGACTAACAGTTTTTTCGGCAAAAATTCAAGAGGCGGGTTTCTTGGAATTAAAACAAAATTCAACCGCAAGCTGCTTGATCTTAACTTAATAACAGGATTTTTTACAAATGGCAGCAGCCTGTTTGCTGTGAGCGATACAAGCGTTTATCAAATTACAAATGGCAGTCCTGTTTGCGTGATAGACGGCGACATTTATAACAGTATGCTCTGCTTTGACGGAAGGCGAATTTATTATATTGACGGTCTTTTGCGCCTTAATTATTACGATCTTTCATGCGGTGAAAAGGTACGGTTTGGCGGGGAAATAGTAAATGCGATCTATTATGACGGGTCAAGGCTTCTTTATTCGGACAAGACGGGGATTTTCTCGGTTGATACGGAAAATTTTAACTGTACAAAATTATCCTCAAAAACCGCCGACAGTATTTCCTCCGACGGAAAGAACGTTGTGTATTCAAACAACGAAGCGTTATACTTACTCTCCGATGATGAGATTGTGCTGACAGAGAACGCTCCCGTTCAATATGCCATGGTGTCGGGAATGAATAAGGTTTTGATATATAACGACAGTAAAAACACTTATGAGCTTATTGAAATACTGTTATTTGACAAGTAGAATGCGGAAAATAAAAAAAGCCTAAAAAAGGCTTGAAACATGCGAAAACGCGCCAAAAGTGGCTTTATATAGCCGTTTTTTAGACTTGAAACAGTGGAATAAAATAAAAGTGTGCCCGAGAGGTTGTCAAAAACTTTTCGGGCTTTTTTTGTTTTTTTATGCTTAATTGGCTATTTGTCAAGAATTTTTCAAAAACCTTTTCAGAGCTTTTTAGGAGCTTTTAAATGGCTTAACCGCGCGTTTTAATGAAGTTTGAGATAAAGGAAAAATCAAGCATAAAATTTACATATATGTATTTTTTTAGCAAGGACATCAAGGACATTTTTCTCTTTCTCACGGACATTGTCCTTGACAACAAATAAATGTCATAAAGTAGTAATTATTCCTATTTCTTTGTACAAAATTTTATACTATTAAAAATATAAATTGAGAGCGGCATTTTTGAGTGAATGCCGCTCCGAATTATTCAGTAATTTCAGCCTTTCCAAGAACACGCCCAAGACAAATAGCGGATTCAAACTCTTTCAGCATGATTGGAGGGTACTTTTCGTGATAGGAGATCAAGCGGTCTCCGCCGTACTCTTTTATGTAGACTTCGCCATCAAGAACAAAAATACCAACCTTGCCCATTGGAACGTTAGGACAGGATTCAATCAAAACGATATCGCCGCTTGAATAATACGGTTCCATGCTGTCACCGCTGATGGGGATAGCAAAATCAGCGTTCAAAGCTTCCGGTGTAGGTTTTATATACTTCTTCTTCGCTTTGGTTTCGTCCAGAAACAAGCCAGTTCCGGCGCTTGCGGGATATGGATAATATATGATTTCGTGCTTATCAGCTTCCTTTGTCTTTGGTAAGGCTTCCAAATCTGTCTTTGTTGATGATACAACTTGCTTTGAGGTATTATCAGCTTCTTGTGCCGCTCGTTCCGCGGCAAGCTCGACAAGGGTTTCAGCACGTTCTAAAATGCGAGATTTACTATCAAGCGGGAGTTTATTATACAAAAAAAGTAACTTTTCCTCGTCAGCAGTCAATCTTATATTGGTTTCATTTATATGTTCAAATCCAGTTAATAAATAATCAATTGATGTGCCGAAATATTTAGCGATAATTATAAGATTTTCGGCATTTGGAAGCTTATCTCCACTTTTCCAATATCCTATTAACCTATCAGATATTTTTGTGTCTTTGCCCATCTTATACGCAGTTATACCACGGTTTTCCATCAAGCTATTCAATGTTTGTGCAAAACTCATAAAATTCACCTCACAATTTTATAGAACTTTTTAGCGCTATTTCTATTGACTAATGAACAAAATAGCAGTATAATATAAGTGTCCCCAGTAGGGGCAACGGAAGGTATAGTTATCCACTTTCCATTATATCACAAGACGGAAAAAATTTCAAGGAGGTAATTTGATGGATAATGACGATTTTGAGCTTGACGCGGATGAATTAACGCCCGAAAAACCTTACACGCCAGAGCGGCGGGAGGAGCTCGACGAGCTTTGGGCGAGCATTGCCGCTCTCGCGCCGGAAGTAACAGCATAAGGAGGTCATATTATGGTGGAGTTTGGAAAAATTCTCAGGCGAAAGCGTGAGGAACTCAATCTTACACAGGCGGAGGTTGCTGAGCGGATCGGCGTAAGCCGTCAGAACGTGGACAGTTATGAATCCGGCTATAAAATCCCGTCTATGCGGGTAGTGATCGCCACCGCCGATCTGTTCCACTGCACAACCGACGAGATGATAGGGAGGAAGATATCATGAACGAATTAAAGGTTTTCAGCAGCACGGAATTCGGCGAGCTGGGGGTTATGCTGATTGACGGCAAGGAATATTTTCCTGCTACACAGTGTGCCGCTCTTCTCGGTCACGAAAATCCCGCGCGGGCAGTGCGCAAGTACTGCAAAGGGGTGACCAAAACGGTCACCCCCACCAACGGCGGCACACAGACCGTCAACTACATACCCGAAGGCGACCTCTACCGCCTTATAGTCAGCTCAAAGCTGCCGCAGGCGGAGAAATTCGAGCGTTGGGTATTATGTGCTGCAGCACATAAAACCCAGTATGAAAAGTAAGTTATTATGGAAAGTAAATTTTAAATTTATCCTAAAAAACAGGGATATAAGCCTGCCTTCCACTTGAATATACAAAAAGAACTTGCTATAATATACCTATGACAAGCACTGCACAATAACCGCATTATGCGCTTTGTGTGGTGCTTGTCATATATTAAGAAAGGATGGTGGGTATATGAACCTACAAGAGTTATTTGCTTCAATGGAAGCACACCTTCGTTCCGTTGGATATGCGGAAAGTACAATCCAGTCGATCAAGTACAGTTGGAATCAATTTGCACTGTATTGCAAGAGAAAAGGAATTGTAAATTTTGACTTTTCTGTTGCAGCAGATTTTGCAAAAGAACATTACGGCATTGATTTTTACCAGAATGAAATTCCACACTCTCAGCAGGAATGCCATATTTTTCGTGTCTTTAAGAGTCTGGATGAACTTCAGAGCGGACTTCCTATCACAGCCAATAGAAAGCGCCCTAAAGTTGCTATTCCCTCAACTTTCATAGAAATAATACAACCATATTTGGAAGAATACGGTTGTAAAGTTAAAAAAAGTTCACTTGATGATGCAGAGTATACTTTGCGTAAATTTTCCGAATATTTAATCAAGTGCGGAATAGAGAATCTTGACCAGATAGATATGCCAGACATCACTGGGTTTCGTGAAACACTGAAGGACTATGCGGCTACAACCCAAAACAGTTGGATGTCGAGGATCAAAGATTTTCTTGTGTATGCATATGCAAATAAATATACCAAGAGAAATCTTTCATATTTGGTCACAAAGCGTAAATATGAACCATCCGTGAAACCGCCTTCATTGTACAGCAAGGATGAAATAGAGCGGCTTCTTGCCAGTGTAGATAGAAATAATCCTGTCGGGAAACGAGATTACGCAATTTTAATTCTTGCTGCCAGACTGGGAATACGAAGCGGTGATATCGTTAATTTGCAATTTGAAAACTTTCTTTGGGAGAAAAATGAAATTCATTTTGTCCAACAGAAAACCGGTCAAATGCAGACGCTCCCGTTGCCTAACGATGTCGGAGAGGCAATTATAGAATACCTACGCAACGGGAGACCGGTCAGCGAAGAAAAATATATTTTTCTAAAAGCGAATGCACCGTATACGGCACTGAACGCTTCGACACTTCATCCAATAATGAAAAAATATGCACAGCGTGCGCACCTTAAAAATGATCCGCCAAGAAAATTCGGTCTTCATGCCTTCCGTCACAGTCTCGCATCAAACCTTCTTAATAAAGAAATACCTTTGCCGATTATTTCCGAAATACTTGGTCACCAAAAAACCGAAACGACCACCGTATATGCCAAAGTTGATACAAATTCTTTGCGCAAATGTGCATTGGATCTTCCCACAATCATGAAGGTAGGTGATGATAATGCGTGAAACAGTTTTTATTAGCCCGATCGGAAAGTATTTGGACGAGTTTGTTTCTATGAAACGATCAATAGGATACAAGTATGAGGCTAATATTTACCAGTTGAAATCGCTTGATACTGCTTGTTTGGAGTTTGGCAACGGTACCGTTTGTCTTCAAAAGGCGGTCGTTGATAAATGGACTTCACGAAGGTCAAACGAGTCCACACGAACTTATCTGCGAAGAATAAATCTGTCGAACGAAGTGGCTGAATACCTGCGTTTAAGGGGGATTAATGCCTACATTCTTCCTCAAAGCCACATTTCTGTTTTGCGTTCAGGTCAAGAGGTATATATACCTCATATTTTTTCTCAACAAGAATTAGAAGCTTTCTTTCATGCGGCTGACTGCCACCCTTTCAACAGAGCACACCCTATATGTAATACTATGTATTCCATTCTCTTCCGTCTTCTCTACTGTTGTGGGTTGAGGGTTTCAGAAGCGCTACGGCTGACCAATAGAGACATTGATACGACAGATAAAAAACTTTACATATACAATTCAAAATTTTGCAAAGATCGCATTGTTCCCATATCTGAGTCTATGTACAATCTCCTTGTTGAATATTTGCATCTTGTGCAAACTTATTATCATGACAATATTTATGTGTTTCCTTCCAGGTTCTCGGAAAGCTCTGTGTCTGAAAGAAGTGTGTATGGCTATTTTCGGAAAGTCTTATGGGAAGCCGGAATTCCTCATGGCGGACGTGGAAAAGGTCCACGTGTCCATGACTTTAGACACAGCTTTGCAGTGCATTCACTCCATAAGATGATCAGTGGTGGAATGGATGCCTATGCTGCGCTTCCTATCCTTGCTACTTATTTAGGACATGAAGATATTGGCATTACCGAGCGATATCTTAGACTGACTGCTGATGTGTTCCCCGAAATCTTGAAACAGGTCTATTCCTATTGTGGAAGTGTTATTCCGGAGGTGAAACATTATGAAAGCAACTGATTTCGCTTATTCTCTTACCAAATACCTGGGAACATATCTCCCCGGACAGGTTGGGGTCAGCAAAAACACGATATTATCATACAGAGATACCTTTTCGATTTTTTTGAAGTTTTGCAGAGATATCGCAGAAATCCCGTCAGAACTTTTTACACTTTCAGATTTATCCAGAGATGTGGTTGAACAATTCCTGTCATGGTTAGAATCCGAACGCAACTGTAGCATATCCACAAGAAACCAGCGGTTGTCTGCTATTCATGCCTTCTGTAAGTATCTTCAATATGAATATCCCGAATCTATCGCAAGATTCCAGGAGATTATATCCATTCCCCTCAAGAAAAATATCTCCGGCAATTTTGAATATCTGAGCTTGGAAAGCGTTCAAGCAATTCTTGCTCAGCCAAATCAACTCACCTGGAGGGGGTTGCGTGATTTGGCACTGTTGGCTGTAATGTATGACTCTGGGGCAAGAGTTCAAGAAATTGCGGATTTATATGTTTGCAATATACGCTTGGAATATCCTGCAACTTTGAAGTTGACCGGAAAAGGACAAAAAACAAGATTTGTACCAATTATGGAGTCCACCGCAGATATATTAAAGTCCTATTGCCAAACAAATGACATCAGACCAAGCAGTGATCCGGAAAAACCTCTTTTTTACAATCGTGATCATAAGAAGCTAACAAGATCCGGAATCTCATTCATCTTGCAGAAGTATGCGGATCTTGCAAGAAGGGAACACGGCAAATTAATTCCTGATACCGTTACACCACATATGCTTAGGCACAGCAAAGCAATGCATCTGTTGCAGTCCGGAGTTAACTTGGTTTACATTCGTGACCTTCTCGGACATACGAGTGTAAAAACAACTGAGGTTTATGCACGAGCTGACACAAAGATGAAACGTGAGGCGTTAATAAATGCAAACCATCCACAATTACCGGAGAAGAAAACAAATTGGCAAAATGACATCGAATTGCTTTCATGGCTTCAAAATTTAGGAAGATAAACGGTTTAGTTATGTAAAGCCATCTGTAGTTAAAATTGCAGATGGCTTTATTTTTATGGGGCGACTTAACATAATTTTTTACTTTTCATACTGGGTATTTGACGAGGTGCTTCCGTCAATCAGACACAACGGCGGGTACGTTGGCAACATAGAGGAGATCATCGCAAAGACCGCGACGGCAGTTGCAACAGCGGTTATAAAACAAATTATACCAATTTTACAGCTTGACGGCAGTCCTCTCGACGATTTTCGGACGGTTCAGATGGCGACGCCCAGACCTCGGCGAAAAGCCATGAGTAAAATATCACGAGTAGATTTAGAAGTGCGTCAGACCGTAGATGATATGATCCGTTCGGATAGATACAGCTATGAGGATATAAAGGATTATCTCGGCGAGCATGGAGTTGCAGTCAGCTGCACGGCAATATGTAATTATCGAAAAAGGCTCATGTAAATACAACAGGAGGAAATTTATGAAGCTGAAAGACAAAAAGCCAATCATAATAGCGGCGCTTCGGTCGCTGGGGATCACGCCGCGGGAGCTTGAGATCACTCCCGACGCAGACACAATAGGCAACGTATACGTCAACGGAGAGTTTTTCGGGGTATTTGACTACGTTAGACGGACATTTGTGGATTGAGGAGGCAAGTATGAACGAGATCGAGCTTAAATTCTGTCCGTTCTGCGGCAAGTCAACTAAAATGCTGAGCCGCGTTAATTCAAAGGGACAAAGAGTATATGCTGCTGAGTGCAGAAACTGCAATGCGAAGTCAAATTGGTATACAGAGCCGCAATATGCGGCACGATCTTGGAACAGCCGCGTTACAGGCTTTACAAATAGCAAGCGGAATTAAAAACAGGGAGGACAAAATGATAAACATAGGAACGGAAATCGGCGGTTACAAGGTGACCGCGGCGGCAAACGGGTTCGCGCTGGCGGTATCGGAGACCGCGCCCAACCCCTTTGTGGTGTGGACGGTCGACAGAGACGGCAACGGTGTTTGTGTGGGGCATTATTTCAACGAGCGTGAGGAAGCCGAGTGGGATTTCTGCGCGAGAGCGTTTGATTGGTTCGAGGATAATATGAATATCCACATGATTGAAGACGAAGCTGAAGAGCAGAATATAGATCTGCATGATTGCTATAAGGACATACAGGCAGCACGGGAAGCAGTCGCAAAGGCGGCGCAGATGGTCGAGGAAATGTGCGATGAGTTGGACAAGCTCAAGGCAGCGCAGACCATATCAATAAAGATCAGCGATGATATGGCGTGGCTTCTCAGATATGCTATTAACTTCGGAAATCGGCGCGAGGGGAGCGATTAAATGAAAACGGTGAAAATAAACGGACTGAAATGGAAGGTCTTTTTTGTGGAAAGCGACAGCCCGAAGCTCGCCGATGAGAACGGTAAAAGAAACATTCTGGGCATTACATATTTTAGGGAATGCGAAATTTATATTGACAAGGAGCTTCACAAGCCGCTCCGCAGACAGACCGTGATCCACGAGCTTGTTCACGCACTGCTGTTTTCCTACGGTATCAATGCCGAAGGCGCTACCGAGGAAGAAATATGCGACCTTATAGGCGCTCATCTGGACGAGCTTGTAAGGCTTAAAGAAGCAATATAGCCGAAACGGGCAGCGCCGAAAGGCGTTGTCCGTCCGCGGGGAATGACCGCCCTGCGCTGATGATGGCAGGTCTGGAAAGGGGTGAAAATATGACAAAAGAGGAATTCGACAGCGTGACCCGCGATCTGCTGGTTGCGTGGTTCATAGAGATGTATGAATACATCTCGGGGGGCGAACAGGCACAAAAAATAGAGCCCCTGCAGAAACGACAGCTAATCGCAACAGCACAATCGCTTCTGCACGACATACAGGACGCTTTGGACAGCGAACTGAAAGGCTCTGATAAATAGTATATCAGAGCCAAGGGCTTTTGTCAATACTTTTTTCGGAAAGGAGAGATTTTTTTGACAACTTATTTGACTACTGCCGAAGTTGCAGAGCTGAAAGGAATTACAGAGCGCCATGCACGTCGACTTTGCCAAAGCGACAGTCTGGAGCATATGGAAAAGGAAGATGCTGCGAACAACCGTATTGAGTATCTTGTGCCACTCACAGCATTGACCGAAAAGCAACAAATCAAGTGGGAAAACAAAAAGCGGAGCGAGCTGGGCTTAGAGCCTGTGCCGCTCCCCTGCAAAAGCGCACCGAAGCCCGACCCGAGGCAGATAACCCTGCAAGACCTTACGGGCGATCAGCGGGATAACGTCGGCTTCTGGTGCGAAATTCTGCAGGAGTGGCAGCGCGCCCGCGCCAGCCGCGGGGACAATCTCGGGAAATGCAAGGTCGACGAGCTTTACTGCGCGACCATCAAGCTGAAATACCCCAATATCAGCATCTCGCCGGATATCCTGTACCGCAAATATCGAGCGTACAAGGACGGCGATCTGGCGGGGCTGGTCGACCACCGCGGCGGACACAACAAGGGGAAATCGAGCATTCCGCAGTATATGCTGGACGCGTTTTACAGCTTGTACCTGCACGACAACAAGCTGGCGGTAAGCCGCTGCTACTCCCTGCTTCGGACATGGGTGCGGACGCATTACCCCGAAGCGGCGGGAGATATTCCATCGGAACGGACGTTCCGCCGCAAAGCCGAGGCGCTCCCCTACGCGGTGGTGATGTATATGCGGGAGGGCGACAAGGCTTTCGCGGATAACTGCCTGCCATACATAGAGCGGCTTTACGACGATCTGAGAGCCAACGACGTATGGATCGCGGACAACCACACCTTAGATTTCTTCACACAAGGCGAGAACGGAAAGGCTCACAGGCTTTATTTAACAGCGTTCACGGACGCTAAGTCGGGCGTAATGGTGGGGTGGAATTTAACGGAAAATCCCTGCTCGGACAGTACGCTATTGGCGCTCAGACACGGTATACTGCGGTTTGGCGTTCCGAAGTCGATCTATGTGGATAACGGCTCGGAGTTTCTTACACACGATATCGGCGGGCGCGGTCACCGCCGCCGAAAAGACTGGAACAAAGACCCCCTGCCGCCTACAATATTGAGCTTTCTGGGGATAGAAATGCACAACGCTATTGTGCGAAACGCGAAAGCAAAGCCTATTGAGCGCACGTTCTACACCTTTAAGGAGCATTTTTCAAAGGCGATAGAAACGTTCTGCGGCGGTTCTGTGGTTGAACAGAAAGAATCCTTGAAATGGATATTGAAGTCTGGGCGGCTTCCGACGGACTTACAGATCAAGGCGGCGCTGGATACGTTCATCGACGGCGACTATAATATTGACCCATACGGCGGCAAGGAGCAGCGCTATAAAGGCATGAGCCGCCTTGACGTATGGAACGAGAGCATAAGGGACACGGAATTCCGCAAGGCTGACGCGGCGAATCTGGATATGCTTCTGAAGCGCGTCAGCCGACCGCAGAAAATCGGGCGCAACGGTGTGTTTGTCCGTATCGCGGGCGAAAAGGTGTGGTATTACGGAAAGGAAACCATTCTGCATATCGGGGAGCAGGTTTATGTCAGGTACGACCCCGCAAATCCGCTGTCGGTGCGAGTTTACGAAATGGCAACCGATAAATATCTGTGGACTTGGGAGCTTGCTGACGAGCTGATGATACCCTACCTTACAGACAATAAGGACGATATTGCCAACGCCGAGCGGGTAATCAACGAAAACAAGCGCGTTATAAAGCAGTTTGCAAAGGGAATAACAGAAGCTCTCGACCACGACAAACAGATAGATATGCTGGCGCTGATGGCTAAAAAGGGCGCGGAAGGTATGGAAAAGTTCAAGCCGAAGCTGCCCGAGACCTTTACTCCCGTATTCAGCGAGGAGCAGTTGGAAGAGCACCCCGAATTGAGCAGTATCCAGGAAATAACCATGCTGCTTGACCGCATGAATCTGGCGGCGGGCAGCAGGAAAGGACAATAAAATGCTGACAGAAAAGCAACAGAAAGCAATAAAGCAGTTTGAGGAGCTTGCCGCGCGGCTGGGCTCGGAGAAAAAGGCGGGCGCTCAGATCGGAGTGCCGTCCTCCATAGTTTCTCAGCTCCGCAGTGAGAGCTATAACGGCGACAGGGAAAAGCAGTTTCAAAAGCTCTATACATACTTTGAAACGAAATCGCGGGCGGCGGACACTTACTCTGAGGTCGATTATGCGCCGACCACCATTTCCGAGGTAGTGTACAAAACGCTGGAGAACGTGAAAATAAAGGGCGGGTTCGCGTTTGTGACGGGCGACGCGGGAATAGGTAAAACCAAAGCGCTGCGAAAATATATCTCGAACAACCCTTTGAACAGCGTGATGATAACCGTCAATCCCTGTACAAAATCCACCAAGGCGGTGCTGAAGCTGCTGGCGATGGATATGGGCTTACCGCTCTCCCATAGCCGCGACGATCTTTGGATGAGCATTGCCGCAAAGCTGCACGACGGTATGGTCATAATCGTGGACGAAGCGCAGCTGCTCACCTACGGCAGCATTGAAACGCTCCGCGCGTTCGCGGATCATTATTCGGAGCGCGGTCAGACCCTGGGCGTGGCTCTGATCGGCAACGACGGGATACGCGAGAAAATAGAGGGGCGAAGCCGCGAGCAGTACCGGCAGGTGAACAACAGGGCGTGGCAGCGGCAGCAGCTCCGCACGATGGACGTTCAGTTTTCGGATATTGAAATGCTGTTCCCCATACTTGAGGGCAGACACGAGGAGCTTTCGCTTCTCCACTGTGTGGCAAAAACGGCGGAGGGAGTGCGCGGCGCGGTTCGTCTGTTCTCCAACGCCTACGATGTGGGGAATTACGATTTCAACGGTATTGTAAAGATGGCGAAAATGATGCACCTTGACCTTAAGGGCGCGGATAAGGCGGTGCGCTCATGAAACACGGAAAGAAGCCGACATTAAGGCAGAAAAAGCTGATGCAAGCCTACGGTCATAACAGCGAGGATTGGCTTGTTGTAAAGGATACGCCGGAAATAATGGTTATACAGGACAGACATACCGAAAAAACAATCATTGACATACGAAAGGAGCTGTACAAATGAAGCTGTGGGACTTTCTGGAGTGCTTTATGTTGTTCGGGGCTGGCGCGATGTTCACCATGATAATAAGCGGCTCGCTATATGCGCTGGGAGCGCCGCGGATAATAATAGTTATGGCGGTGGCGCTGCTGCTTATTGTTATAGCGGCAATCATAGGGTACTGCGCGGGGCGCAGGCGCAATGAGCTGGAACGCTTGAGAGCTTATAACAAGGGCGTGCAAAAGGGAAATTCGGCGGGATATGAGCGGGCAAAGGCGGATATAAAGGAATTTCTTGGGACGGATTAAAAAAACGGGCGCAGCCGCGCCCGCCTTAATGCCACCAACGGCGGTCACAAGTCCGCGTGTAAGGCAGAGTGAGGAAAAATAAAGGAAGTGATTGTTATGGAAAACGCGGCGGCGCTGGTGAAAATTTTCGCCGAAACTATCTCGGAGAAAAACCCGCCGCAAAACGGAGATTACATAGAGGACGATATTTTGTATTGCGGAAAATGCCGCACCGCAAAGCGCCGCAGGCTAAAATTTCACGGCGAGGAAATAATCGTTCCCATCATGTGCGAATGCGCCGTCCGCGCCGATGAGGAGCAGCGCCGCCAAAGCGCGGCGGAACAGTCAAACATAAGAGCGGCGCTGCTCCGCCGCTTATCTATGATGGAGGGAGTGTATAGAAGCTGTACTTTTGATACGGCGGAAAAAAACGAAGATAATGCCCGCAGTATAAAGATATGCGAGCGCTATGCGGAAAAATTTCCGCAGATGCTGCGGGAAAACAGAGGGCTGCTGCTTTTCGGCAGCGTGGGAACGGGAAAGACGTTCGCAGCAGCTTGTATCGCCAATGCTCTTATGGAGCGCGGATTTTCGGCGGTGATGACCTCGCTTGTGGCGCTGGTTGACGGAGGCTCGGCTGATCTCATGCCCCAAATAAATGACGCTGACCTGCTTGTGCTTGACGATCTGGGCGCGGAACGCTCGACGGATTACGGACTGGAGAGGTTATACGCGGCTGTCGACGCGCGGTATAGAAGCGGCAAACCCACGATCTACACCACAAATTTGCCGCTTGAGGTTCTGAAAAAACCGCAGGACGCACGGTACACAAGGATTTATGACCGCGTTCTGGAGCGGTGCTTCCCCGTTGAATTCCGCGGGGTCAGCCGCAGAAAGCGAGAAGCTCGGCGCGGGTTTGAGGAAATGACGAAATTATTGATAGAGGAGGAATAATTATGGCAGGAAAAAACCAGCCGACATTAAAATGTAAAACTTGTAAATTTTGTGTGGTCGGCGGCGCTGGAAGCTCTCGAGGCAGATATTATTGTGAACACCCTGTCGCGGCGGAATCCACTTGTGCATCAGCAAAGCTAATATGCTACGTTCCACGGCGGTCAGAGGAATTTACGATCAAAAGAACACCGAAATGGTGTCCGCTTTAAATGTGGTGATAAAATGAAAATCGGCGATGAAGTTGTTATGAATGATAGGTGCTATGTAAGTGAGAGAAACAAAGGCAGGGTCTGGACGGTATGTTCCGAGCCATGGGATTGCTGCGGAACATCGGTTGTATTGCTTGAGGGATTCAGAGGCGGTTACGCCGTTGACGGACTTGACATTGTTGAGGAGGCGCACACGGAAGATGATACACACAGTTAAATGTTACCCCGAATATTTCAAGCTGCTTTTGGACGGCAGCAAGCCCTTTGAGGTTCGGGAGAACGACCGCATTTACGAGGTCGGGGACTACTTGGCGGTCAATGAGTTTCTGCCCGAGGAAGACCCCTACACACTGCGGAAAAATCCCCCCGAAAAAGACCGTGAATTCAATCGCACTGCGGACGACGGATATTATTCGGGAAAGTGCGCTGTGTTCAGAATCACATATATTCTGGATAACCCGCAATTCTGCAAGGAGGGGAAAGTAATTCTCGGACTGGCACGGTGCATAATACAATAATGGGGCGCTTGCCCCGCTTAATGCGGCTCTTTTAGGAGAACGGTTGCAAGCCCGTACAAACGCAGAGCAGGCTGTTCAAATAGTTTTATAGGTGCGTTTCAAGGAGGTTTTTGTATGACAAGATTTAAAAAGCTGTCCAAATCAAGGGGAATAACGATCCCGAAGGACATGGCGGCGGAGTTGGATTTCGACGCGGGAACGGCTTTAGATCTTACCGCCGAGGAGGGTAAACTTATCGTTACCCGCCACGTCGACACCTGCCGCTTCTGCGGCGGGGCGGAAGATGTGAAGCGGTTCGGGGACGTTTTTATTTGCCCCGAATGCGCTGAGAAGCTGCATAAGGAGGTGTGCGGGGCATGAGCGATATTGTTGAAAAGGTGCGCGAGCTGAGCGAGGTCAAGGCTCAAATCGCAAAATTAAGCGAGCGCAAAAAGCAGCTTGAAGCCTTTTTTCTGGAGCGCGGCGGCGAGGACGTTACAGACACAAAATACAAGTCCGCCACATATTCCGATCCCGAAAGTCAGGCGGCGGTAACTTACACCGAGGCGCAGTCCCTTGAAATAACCGCCCCGAATTATCTCAGGCAGTCGCTCGGCGAGATTTTCAAGGATATCTTTACTGAGGTAGTAAAGCCCGAAATCAAGCCCAAAGACAAGGATATCGAGCGTATGTTGATTGGGATTTTCACGGGCAGCTACATAAAATCCTCGCCCGATGATGTTATAGCGCAGCTTCCCTGTGATGAGAAAGCTAAGGCAGCGCTCGCCAAAAAGCTGAAGGGCGCGAAATTCGAGACCGACCGTGACAATCTTATAAAGATAGGCGGGCTTTCCGAGGCTGACGCGGGAGATTACGCGTATATGTTCGCGGAGGCGGTGGTCTGGCGGACGTTCTGCCGTGTCGCGGATATGTCGGGCATAAGCAGGGAGAAGCTGGCGCAGGATATCAATCTCGGTGTTTCGGTGGACAGCTCCACTAAGATTGCGGTGACGTGATGGCGACGGGAAAGCAGATACAGCGCATTTACGCGCTGGGAGCAAAATGCGGGCTGCTCGACCGTTCCCGAGGCGCGGACGACGATCTGCATTTGTGGATAAAGCAGCTTTCGCTTAAAGACCACATCTCGGAGCTGACGGAAAAGCAGGCGGATTTTGTGATCGCGCGGCTTGAGGATTACCGCGCGAACGTCTGCCCGCCAAAAATTTCCGAGGTCGAGGGTATCACGGAGGAGCAGAAAAAATTATGCTTCCGGCTGGCGTATAAGCTCGCGGAGGTATCGCCCTCAGAGGTAGATGTTCGCGAACGTCTTCGGGGGATTATCTCAAAATACACGTGCAGGGAAATTCGGGCAGACGGGGATATTTTTTACAAGGTGACCCGCGCACAAGGCGCACAGATTATTGAAATGCTCAAGCGTCTGATCCAATCGGAGGAAAGAAAAAGGGGTGATAAAAATGGGACTGGCACAGTTGGTAAAGCTCAGCCACCTTAACGCGGAGCAACAGGAGGTCGTTGATATAATCGGCATAGATAATTATCGCGATCTGATTGATAAATATGGCGGTGACAGGCTGTATATACCGAAAGCCAAAAGCCTTATTCCCGTAGCTGAGCTGGCGTATGAAATACGGCTCAGGCGGCAGAACGGCGACAGAAATGAACAGATAGCACACGACCTCGAAATACCGTTCGCCGATGTGCGAAAAGTAAAATAAATTCTCCCTCGGTTTATAAGCCGAGGGATTTTTTTGCCGCTATTTTACGGCATTGGAAATTACCGTAATTCTTTGGTGTACAGAAAATATTTTTAATGGTATAATGATAAAAACATAATCCGCAAGCGAGGTGATTTTATGGATTTTGAAATTATATTCAATATTGTAATGACAACAGGAATGGGCGTTATAGTGTTCTTTTTAAAATATTTCTTTGATAAGTTGAACAGCCGCGCAAGCCGCGCGGAGCTTAACGAAATAAAGGAAAAAATAGAACACGCCGACGAAAAATACGCCAGCAAGACCGAGCTTAACGAGCTGAAAAAATCTATTGAAAAAATAGAAACAAATATAGATTTTTTAAAGGAAAACACGGTGCGCAGCGCGGATTTTATCCGCACCATGACGCGGCTTGAAAGTAAGATCGACGATTTAAAAAGGGAGTGACTGAGCAATGGAACAGAAAACAGGCGCGGAGGAGCTTCGCCGTACAAGCTTCCGCCGCAACAACAGAACGGTATTACAGACTATAAACGTAATGCGTGAGGATTACACGCCGCTGGAGAGCGTCGCGGACGCGCTGGAAGGCACGATAAGCTATGCCGACGTTACCGACTGCGTTAATTATCTGACGGAATCGGGCTACATCAAATTGAGAATACGCGGCAGTCAGACAGCGGTCACCGACCTTGCCGACGCGGAATTCGGACAGTTGGGCGCGAAGCTCACCGCAAAGGGAATACAGCTGCTTAACGGCAAAATCGACGACCCCTGCATAAGGCGGTGAGCCATGGGAAACAGAAAGCACAGTAAAATTGACGCGCTTCCCTCTGATATAAAAGAAGCCGTGGAGCAGATGATACTCGGCAACTACACCTACCGCGAGGTCTGCGATTTTATCCGCGACACCGCGAACGTAACGCTCTCCCAGACCGCGGTTTGCAACTACGCCAAAGGTTTGAACGCTACGGTGCAGGACTTGCGGCTCGCATCGGAGAATATGCGGACGCTCACCGAGGAAATGGCGAAGTATCCACAGCTGGATACCACCGAGGGAATAGCGCGTCTTATTTCCCATAAGGTTTTGCAGGCGGTGCGGGAACTGAACGATGAAGCGCTTAAAGAAGCCGATCCGCTGAAGCTGATAGACCGCTGCACGGCTCTGATCCGCGCGATAGCATACAAGCAGGAGAACGACACGAAGGTCAAAAATCTCAAAAACGTGGCTTTCGAGAGCTTTAAAGAGGAAATTTTCGACGCTATGGCAAAGGAAGCACCCGAGCTTTACCATCAGCTTGTGAAATTTATTTCAGAGAGGACGGAGGACGGCTGATGTTATATGTGGTGTATGTTCGCGGAGGTTACGAGCTTCGGGTACTGGAGCAGCTCCGCCAAAAGGAGATCGCCGCTTACAGTCCGCGGCAGCTGTGCGCGGAGCGTCGGCAAGGAGAATGGCAGCACATTGAGCGACAGATTTTCTCAGGTTATGTTTTCGTGGAAATCCCCGAGCTTACTGCGGAGACGTGGCACAAAATAATGGACTGCACGGGAACGGTGCGTATATTGAGCAGCCGCCCCCTGCCGCCCGATGAGGACGCATATATAACCCGACTATGCAATAGCGGGTACTGCATAAGCGTTTCCCGCGGGTATGTTTCAGATGGAGTGCTGCATATTACAAGCGGCTTTGTAAAGCAGTTCGAGCACAGAATAATAAAATTCAATCGGCGCGGGAAACGCGCCGCGGCGGACGTTACGATATACGGAAAACATCACAAAATAATTTTTTCCGTGGAATTCGACGATCCGCCCGCACTGCCGTGATCAGCTCCGGCAATGCAAAAAATATGAACGCGAACGCCCGACGGAACGCCGTGCGCAAAGGGCAGGTCATACCCTAAAAAATACGCGCCTAAAACGCGATTTAAGGGCGGGCAGATTTTCAAAGGGTAGTTTCCCCTGCTCTTTGCGCACGGCGCTCTAAAAAGGGTGTATAACGCTTAAAAAGGGGTATTAAAAATCGAGGTGAGATGATGAGCAGAAAAAAGAAAAGTTTAGCCGCCCTTGGAGCGGCAATTGCCGAGCATGAAAAATTGAATAACAGCGCCCCGACCTCCGCGGTTCAGCAGTTGGTCGAGGCTTTTTTGTCCACCAGCAATCCCGCGAAACGGGCAAAAAGGATAGCCGAAATAAAATCCCGCGCCGAGGGTCTGAATGCCATGCTGGAGGAAAACAGCGGGCTCATCACCGCCGAGATCGAGCAGGCTCTATACCGCGCCGCAACGGGCTATACGGTGGTCGAGCACAAAACCAAATACGTCAACGGAATAAAAACCGTTGAAACGGTCGAGAAAAATATTGCCCCGTCGCAGGCGGCGATCGAGTTTTATCTTATAAACAAAAAGCCCGCGGATTACTCGCGGACAGGCGGCGTGTCTGGCGAAAGCGAGGGCAGGGTCGAGGAAATTCTGGAGGCGATAAAGAATGGATAAAATAGCGTTTACCGCTAAACAAAACGAGCTTATACGCGCCTTCAAGCAGGACAGGCTTAAGCGCCTGAATATTCTTGAAGGCTCGGTGCGTTCGGGGAAAACTTGGATATCCCTTATTTTGTGGGCGGTCTGGGTGGCGAGCCGACCGAAAGATTATTTATATATGATGTGCGCGAAGTCGCTCCAGACGCTGAAGCGCAATTGTTTATTGCCGATGCAGGAGCTTTTCGGCAAGAGAAATTTCACCTTTTCCGTTAACAAAAAAGAGGGCGTTTTATTCGGTAGGAAAATAATGCTCGAGGGCGCGAACGATCAGCGCAGCGAGGGAAAAATCCGCGGCATAACGCTTGGCGGAGCTTATTGCGACGAGCTGACGCTGTTCCCCGAGGATTTTTTCACTATGCTGCTGTCGCGTTTGTCCGAGCCCGGCGCAAAGCTCATCGCGACGACAAACCCCGACGTTCCTACGCACTGGCTGCTTACGGAATACCTGAAAAATGAAAATCTGACCGATGATCTGTTCCGAATGTTTTTCCATATCGACGACAACACCACGCTCCCCGCGGAATATGTTGAGAGCCTAAAAAAGGAGTACACGGGCGTTTATTACGACCGCTTTATCCGTGGGGACTGGGTAGTAGCGAACGGCGCTATATACAAGGTTTTTTCGGATAATCCCTCGGCTTATAATGTCGGAATCACCGCGATCTCCGCTCTTCCGCATTTTGATTATATCAATATCGGGTTGGATTTCGGCGGGAACGGCTCTCAGCACGCGCTCGTCGCAAGCGGGATAACGCATAACTGCGGTGAGCTTTACGCTTTGAAAACCGAGCGAATCCCTGCCGAGGGAATGACACCGCAGGCGCTCTATAAGCGTGTTTACGATTTCTGCGAGGATATTCAGACGCGCTTCGGAAAAATATCCGCGCTCTATGCGGACAGCGCGGAGCAGACCCTTATTGCGGGGTTGCGACTGGCGCTGAAACCTCTGGGGGTAATCGTAAAAAACTCCCTAAAGCGTCAGATCAACGACCGAATATATGCCACCACAATGCTGATGGGCGGCGGGCGGTTTTTCATGATTTCCGAGGACTGCGGCTCGCTTATAAACGCGTTCAAGGGAGCGGTCTGGGACGATAAAGTGATAGGCAAGGATGAACGCCTTGATGACGGAACATCGGATATAGACACGCTGGACGCGTTTGAATATTCGTTTGAGAAATTTATTCCGCAGTTGATAAGGAGTGAAAAATGAGCGTTATAACAAAAATAAAAAGCCTGTTAAACGGCTTGGGAAAAGGCGGTGACGGTGTGGAAAATATAGCGGATTTATCCAAAATCGAAACGGCGCAAAGCCCGACCATGAAAGCGAGAACAGACGAATGGTGGAGCATTTTTCAAGGGAATATACCGCAGGAAAAAACGCACAAGCATTTTGCGCCATTGCCAGTAGCGTACACTTCTACGGCGTATCTCGCGCAGCTGGTGACGGGCGAAATAAAGTTTGAGCTTCCCGACGAGGGGCTTAATTTTTTTGTGCAGAAAAATTTAATCCCGAATCTGGACAGGATAATGCAGCTCACTCTCGTGGGCGGCTACACGGTCATAAAGCCTTACATAACGCGGTCGGGCGAGATATTTTTCGACGTCGGAACGTCGCGCGATTTCAAGCCGATATCGCTTGACGAAAACGGGCATATCACCGAGGGAATATTTTTAGAGCGCGTGCGCTATAAGGGCAAGATTTACGAGCGCCGCGAGCACCACCGCTTTGACGGTGAGTATCATTTTGTGAGAAATACCGCATGGCTATACGGAACGCGGCAACAGGTGGAGTTAAGCACGATTCCGCGCTGGGCTATGCTGCTGCCAGAGGGACAAATCCCGTCGGATATTCCGATGATCGCGACGTTCCGCACACCTTATGCAAACAACATAGATCTCAACAGCGAGCTTCCTGTTTCCCTTTACGCAAACTCCGTTGGAACGCTCCATGAGATAGACCGAGCGCACTCGGAATACCTCGCGGAGTTCCGCAAAATGAGCGCGAAAGTATTTGCCGATGAGACGGTGCTTCACGGAAAAAAGGGAATCCCCGACGATTATTTTGTAACGTTTATGGGTGACGGAACGTCCACCGCGGAGCAGCAGATAATGACCTACGCGCCGCAGATACGTGAAGAAGCTCACAAGGCGGCGATAAATACGGAGCTCCGCTTGTATGAGGTTCAGATAGGCGTTTCAAGCGGAACGTTCACATTTGATTCTCAAAAGGGACTTGTTACCGCAACGCAGGTGCTGAGCGAGGATAAGACCACCTATAACACGGTTGCGCAGCTTCAAAGGCAGCTCCGTCCCGTGCTGGAGGCGCTGTCGAAAATTACAACAACACTGGCGCGGTTCTATGGAATGGAGGTTCAGGACGGCGAGCCCGCTATCGAGTTTGGCGACAGCGTTTTCGAGGACACAGGGACGGAGTTCAATCGGCGTTTTCAGCTTGTTCAGGCGGGATTGCTTAAACCCGAAGAATTCAACGCGTGGTACTTTGGCGTTCCGCTTGAAAAGGCGCGGGAAATGCTCCCCGAAATGACAACGGCATTCGGGGGCGATGAATAATGCTTACACCGAAGGAGCTTCAAAATCTGCCCAAGGGCTTGACGGATATTTATTCGGAGCTGTCGGAGTTTGTTTTGCGGGACATCGCGCGGCGCATTGCCAAAGCCGCCGAAATAACCGACACGGCAGAATACCAGCTTTACAGAGCGCGGGCGCTGGGACTGTCCACGAAAGAGATAACGCAGAAAATAGCTCAGATAAACGGCGCTGCGGAATCCGAAATTGAAAAGATTATCCGCGAAGCCGCCGAAAAATCCGACGAGTTTGACCGCAGAATGCTGGGCGCGGACGGCGGCGCGGCTGTTCCGCTTAAGGACAATGAGCAGCTTCAAATCATGATGGCTGCTGAAATTGACAACACTCACGGGCTATGCCGCAACTACACGGGGACGCTCGGTTTCGCCGAGGTGAACGCCGCGGGAAACGTCGTGTACAGCAGCATGACAGACTTTCTGCGCAAGCAGATGGACATGGCGCACATGAAGGTCACAAGCGGTGTTACGGACTACAATACAGCCATTCGGCAGGCTTGCAAAGCGCTTTCGGACAGCGGCTTGCGCACGGTTTATTATGAGAGCGGACGCTCGGATCGGATAGGGGTCGCGGTTCGCCGCGCTCTGATGACAAGCGTTTCGCAGGTCACGCAGCGCATTTCCGAGCAGAACGCGGAGGAATTCGGAGCGGACGGCTGGGAAATTACAGCGCATATAGGAGCGCGTCCGTCGCACGCGGTCTATCAGGGAAAGCAGTTCCCGAATAGTCAGTACGAGCTTATTGTCAGACCTCTGATCGAGGATTACAACTGCCGCCACAGCGCGTTTCCCATCATCATGGGGGTAAGCCAACCCGCTTACACTGAGGAGGAGCTCGCCAACATAGACCCGCCGCCCTTTACCTATGAGGGCAGAACATACACAGCATATCAGGCACAGCAGCAGATGCGCAAAATGGAGCGTGCTATGCGAAAGCAAAAAGACCGCTGTATTGCCGCCGACGCTGCGGGAGATAAGGACGCGTTCACCGCAGCGAGCATAAAGCTCCGCCGCCAAAAGGACATTTATGAAGATTTCTGCAAGGCTGCTGGGACGTTCACCGAGTATGAGCGGACGTTCGTGCAAGGCTATGACCGACACCTTGCGGGCAAGACTGGCGCGGTCACCAGGGCGCAGAATAAATTTAAAAACGCGCAGGTTACCTTGACAAACGGCGGTCATGGTGGTATAATAAACAGTATGAAAGAAGCGTCTGATTTTGACACTCTTTCGAATTACTTAAATACCACCTATGGAATTACAATGGCAGATGAAGTGAAACAGCTTAATTTTCAATCCATTAGAAGCAGCCTGATTGGTGTTGAATCTGTCATCAAAGAATATCCCGACGTTGGAATTCTCTTGAAGAATGCTGTTACGACAACTTCGGGGGTTATGGCTTGCACAGGGGCTGAATTAAAGTTCAACCCGCAATATTTCACGGATTATCAACAACTCGTGAAAATAAGCAAGCAACAGTCAACAACAGGATATTGGGTGAAAAATGCCACGCTGGAATCGCTTGGGGCTCATGAGGCGGGTCATGGTGTCGAATGGGCTTTGATTCAAGCTAATCCCTCTTACACATATGACTACCAAAAAATATTGTCTTGGAATGATTGCACGGAAGCGAAGGCAATAGTTTCACAAGCTTGCAAGAATATCAAGAAAACGTCATATGGGAAAAGGAAAACCAATCAAGAGCTAATTGAAAGCATATCGCAATACGCCTGCCAAACCCGTTCGGAAACGATGGCTGAAGCATTTGCTGATGTGTATGCAAACGGCTCAAATGCAAATCCTTTATCAGTCGAAATAAAACGGTTGACACAGGAACAGATGAAGCGCTATAAGGGAGTGACGTAGTATGTATATAAAAGAAGATACCCCGTGGATTGATTATTTGGTAGTTGATGAGGAGACGTTGGAAACTTATATAAATTCCGACGCGCCCGAAGGAATAAAAAGGGCTTATGAGCAGCATTTGAAGAAAATTCGGGAAGATGTTAATGAAAGAGGTATGATTGCCAAGTAGCAATTAAAAATCAACATAAAATTCCTAATTGCCGTTGCCAAATCAAATGCTATGCAGCTTTTGGTTTGACGGCAAAAACTCAGCGTTTTGCAAGCGATTGCAAGGCGCTTTTTTCTGTCCGAAAGGAGAATGCTAATGGCTTTGAATAAGGCAATAGAAAGCGGCAAGGAACATCGCAAGCATTATAGAGGAGCAAAAGCTTTTGACCGCACATGCCGAAATCATGGCAGTTGCAGGCACTGCCGCGAAAACAGGTTATACAGAACACGAAAGGTGATGATGAGATGGAAACAACAGTAAAGGCTTCGTTACAGAATGCCGAAACGATCAGGGCTGCTTTGGATAAAGCGGACAGCAAGCTCGCCGAATTGAGGGAAGCAATTGATGAGCTTGAAAAAATTGAACTGGAAGTACAGGTTGATTAAAGTTTTTTTAACTGTGGGATATGTTTCAAAAGAAGGTGATAACGTGAAAATAATACCCTGTTGTCCGCAATTTTTCCCAGCTTACAACAACGTTATAAAGTGGCTGGATAAAAACAGTGTCAACAACGACTTTAAGCTGTTTGTGGACAGGCACTGCCGAAGACGGCATAAAAAGAAACAAAGGTAAACCGCGCCGGATCGGCGCTATTTTTATACTTGAGAGGAAGTGATAACATGGACAGAACAGAGCTTCGGAAAAGGCTTGAGGAACATCTGAATTTTCTCAAAAAGACGGCACAAGACGCGGCAAACGTTGACAATTACATCGGCGTCGTCGGAATAAGCAAGCAGATACTCGAAACGGAGAAGCTGCTTGACGATTATTCATAAATACTCGCGCTCCGAAAAGGGCGCGTTTATTATACCCAAATTTACAGTAGGAGGTTAAAATTATGGACAAAGTTTTAAATCTGCTGAAAAAGCTCGGAATAGAGCTTACGGCAGACCAGACCGCGCAGGTCAAGGAGGTTCTCGGCAGGGAGTTCGTCGCGGCGGAGGACGCGGCAAAAAAGAACACCGAGCTTGAGGAGCTCAAAAAGCAGCTCGCCGACCGCGACAAGGATTTGGAGAAGCTGAAAAGCGAAAACAATTCCGCGGAGCTGGCGCAGAAGCTCACCGAGCTCGAGGCGAAGTACAAGACGGACACCGAAAATCTCACCGCGAAGCTCACGGCGCAGGAAACGGATTTCGCGGCGGAACGGCTTCTCGGCGGATACAAATTCGCGAACGACCGTGTGAAGAAGTCCGTGCTGGAGGAATTCAAGGGTAAGGGCTTCAAGTATGAGAACGGCGCGTTCATCGGCGGCAAGGAGTTCCTCGACGAGCTGAAAAAGAACGAGCCCGACGTGTTCGCGAAGGAGCAGCAGGGGCTGTTCATGGGGAGCACTCAGAGCGGCGTATCGGTGGACAGCAATAACCTTGAAGCGCAGATAAACAGCGGCTTCGGATTTGACTCAAAGTGATGAAAGGAGAAAATTATGGCAAATAGTATTGAAACAGTAACTCTTTTTCAGGCGGCTTGCGACCGTCAGCTTATTGAGGGCGCGACCTCGGGCTGGATGGAAGCTAACGCGGGGCAGGTCAAGTACAGCGGCGGCAGGGAGATAAAAATCCCCACGCTGTCCACCGACGGTCTCGGCGACTATGACCGCAATTCGGGGTATCCCCGCGGCAAGGTGTCCCTTGCTTATCAGACAAAAACCATGACGCAGGACAGAGGCATTCAGTTCCTGCTCGATCGCATTGACGTTGACGAGAGCGGTTTTATCGCGAACGCTTCCGCGGCGATGAGCACGTTCCAGAGCGAGAACGTTATCCCCGAGGTGGACGCATACCGTTACAGCACACTGTATAAGTACATTTCCGAAGCGGGTAACAGCAAGGAATATTCCCCCGCGGCTTCCACTATTTTAAGTCAGGTAAAGAACGATATTACCGCGATACAGGATATTTGCGGCTCGGCTGACCTGGTTATAATCATGCCCTACCCTGTCGCGGATATTCTCGACAGCACCGACAAGCTCCAGCGCCAGATAAACGTCGGAACGTTCAAACAGGGAAATATCGATCTTGAGGTCAGAACGCTCAACGGGATTTCCATTCTCCGCGTTCCCACCGCGAGAATGTATACCGAATATACATTCAACAGCGGCGAGAGCGAATTCGGCTTTACCAAGACCGAAGCGGCGAAGCGCATTAACTGGATAATCTGCCCGCGCACCGCTCCAATAGCTATTTCCAAGACGGACGGCGTGAAGATTTTCGATCCCGAAACAACGCAGGGCGCGGACGCGTGGACTATCGAATACCGCAAATTCCACGACATCTGGGTCAAGGATAAGCAGCTCGCTGCAATGAGAGCGTCGGTGGAGGCGTGATGTACGCGGACTATAAATTTTATACCGAGGTCTACGGCGGCAAATCGATAGCCGAGGGAGATTTCCCGCGGCTTGCCGCCAAAGCCTCGGCGCTTATAGATCGCTTGACCTTCGGAAGAGCGGCGGAGCATTCCGACGACGAGCGAGTGAAAATGTGCTGCTGCGAGCTGTCTGAAAGCCTTGCGCTGACGGACGGAAACGGCGGAATGATTAAGCAGTCGGAAAGCGTCGGGAGCTGGAGCTATACGCTGACGGGCTCGGAAAACGCTTCCGAGGGGGCATTCGCAAGAGCAGCCTGCCGCGCGTGGCTTCCTGCGGAGTGGCTTTACAGAGGGGTGGCACGGGAATGACCCTGTGACCGCAAGCGGTCACGGGGAGGATTTCCGTTTCGCGGTCGGAGCGACCGCGATTTCCTTCGGAAACCACGAAAATCCCCAAAAGAGGTGTTTAATTGATTTTTAATGATACAATAACGGTTTATACTGTTATCCCGCAGCGAGGACGCACTCCCGAAAGCCTGCAAAGGTCGGTTATAAAGGGAGTTTTCTGGGACGGAACATTCGGCGCGGGATTCAGCAAGCGCGGCAAAGAAGAGCAGGACAGCGTAACGGTGATGATCCCCGACAGCCCCGACGTTACCGCGATAAAGGCGGGAGACATTATTTTGCGCGGAGAGCACGGCGAAGCGGCAAGTGCCGCCGAAGCCTGCGGGTTTACCGCGGAGCATTTTGTTGTAACCTCGGTGCGGGACTGCCGTTACGGTTCGCAGAGTATGTGGCATTGGGAAATAAAAGGAACATAGGCGTTATTTTTGTGTTTTTGCGAAGCAAAATCGCCGACGGCTGTCGGCGAAACAAAAATAATGCAGTTTAGCAACAACGCTCGACGGCTTGCCGTCGTAAGCGTTGTCTAAACAGGTGGCACTGGGAGGTGAGCGGAAAATGAGTGACGGTGTACGAATAGTTACCTCGCGCGGAACGCTTTTCACAAACGCGCACGGCGACGCTGTTATAGAATGGAACGGCGGAGCTCGGCGCATGAATCAGCGGTACAGCGCAATTCAGAAATTCATTGACAACACGGTCGTGCGGCACATGGAGCCGTATGTTCCCATGCGGAATGGTATTCTCGCAAAATCCGTTATTCTCGGCTCGCGAATGGGCAGCGGAGAGCTTGTATATATTGCGCCTTATTCGCGGAAGGTTTACCTTGGGGAGAAAAAAGACGGCACAAAAATGAAGTTCAGTAAGTCGCGCCATCCAAAGGCAACTGAAAAATGGGCGGAGCATATGAAAGCGGCGCGAATGCCGCAGATCGAGCGCGAGGTACAAGATTACGCAAGGAGGCTGATGCCGTGAGAAATTCAATAATGGACAGCATTTGCGAGTTTGTTGCGGGCTGTCCGCACATCAACCGAAAGCTGCCCTTTTATCTGGATAACGTCGGCGCGGAGGACTGCTACTGCATAGGTTCATCGCCGAATTATCCGTTCAGAAAGGATATTCTGGGGAATAAAATCTACACGGTGACCTTCGATTTTGCCTATCGCACGGCAATCTCCGACGATACGGAGCGCGGCGCGAGTATGGCTTTTCTGGAGGATTTCAACCGCTGGATAGAAGAGCAGAACGAAGCCAAGCGCTTCCCCGCTCTCAAAGAAAACGAGATCGGGTTAAGCCTTACGGTAATTGAAACGGGGACGCTTGATGAGGTTTCCGAGGACAGGGTAACGGGGGTATATATTACCCGTTTGCAGTTTGTTTACAAGCAGCGTCAGCAAAGGGCAACATAAAGCCCACGCAGCAAAATTTTTCGCGGGAGCCCGTGAAAGCGCAGCGAATGCGGAGCTTTTGCGGGCGGGTCGCGGAAATTTTTTTTGAAATAAGAAAGGAAAATGTAAAATGGCAATTAAAGGAACAGGCGCGGTAGAGCGCGAACAAAGTATACTCATGATTCAGCTTAACGGTATCTGGTATCCCATCGGCGAGGATAACGACGCCCTTGACCGCACGCGCAACAATACCGTTACACAGACCAAAAACGTTCTCGGGCGTACAAAATCCAAGGTGACAACGGGTAATCAGATTACCTCCGTGTCACCCTTTATTATCGCCCGTGATTCGGCGCTGGGCAAGGAGCTGTACGAGATCGACCGCCTGAGCAAGCAGCTTGACGAGCTGAAATACAAGTTTATGGAGGTCTCCATTTTTGACGAGGTAGGCGACGAGAAGTTTGCGGCTTGGACGCAGGACGCTAAAATTGATCTCAAGAGCTGGGGCGGTACTGCGGCGGACGGCGTGGCTGCTCCCTTTGATATCGTGTGGGAGGGCGAGCGCACATTCGGCGTTTTCGACCGCGCGGAAAATACTTTCACCGCGGACGGCGGTATAGGCTCTCTGACAGTGGTTTCCACCGCGGGAACGGGCACAACGGGGACTATCCTTGTAGTTGCTCCGCAGCTCGATACGGGCAATCACTATGTCTATAAGGGCGGAACCTCCGCGCAGACCGTTACCGCCGGACAGGATTTGTCAAGCTGGTCGGCGCTCGCTGTTGGAACGTCCGTCAGCGTTACGGGTTCGCCCTCAGTGATCACCGTTGCGGAGGTCGACGCGGCGGGGAAAGCCGTAAAGGCTGGAAGCGCAAACGCAGTTTACGGCGGAACGGCTTCGTTAAGCGACGATAAGTAAAGGATAAAACGGCACTCCGTGTAATAGTGCCGTTTGAATGAAAAAGGAGAATTTGTATGAAATTTAAAGTGCAGTCCGAAAAACCTGTTGTGATCGAGGTTGAAGTTGACGGGAAAACAAGCGAAATAAAATTTTATCCTACTGACTTAAAGGTTCGGCAGGATTTTTTTGAAATATACGAGGAGCTGAAAGCATACAAACCGCGCGAGATTATCCCCGTTGTAGATGAAAACGGAGTCTCAAACGCGGATATCGAAGCGGCGCGGGAGCTTAAACGCTTCACGGATTTTGTCGCGGAGCGCGTGGACAGGGTTTTCGGTGCGGGAACGTCGGCGCTGCTGATGAACGGCGGCTGTTATATTCACGTTCTGGTGCGCTTTATCTGCGAGATGGCGCAGTATTTCAAAGCGGCTTCAAACAGCCTTATTCAGGAGTACACAGCTCCCGAGGAAAGTTGCGTGATGGAATGAATATCATTCTTGACGGACTGCCGAAAGCCGTGAAAATCGACGGCGCGGCGGTCAGAATAAACACGGATTTCCGCGTTTGTCTGAAAATACTCCGAGCGTTTGATGACGAACGCCTTACGGACAGCGAAAGGCTGACGGTGCTTGCAACGCTGCTTTATCCCGATGTACCTGAAAATACAGCCTCTGCTATATCGCAGGGGCTGAAATTTTTGAATATGGGAAAAGAGCCGGATAAATCAAGAGGAAAATTTCCTCAGATATACAACTTCGAGAAAGACGCGCAATATATTTTTTCGGCTTTTAAAAGCAGCTTTAATATAGATTTAAGCCGTATTGAATATCTGCACTGGTGGGCGTTCCGCAGCCTGTTTTCCGATCTGGGCGAGAGCTTTTTCAATACGCTTATCGGCTTGCGGACGCGGCGGAGCAAGGGCAAACTGACCAAAGAAGAAAAGGAATTCGTGCGCGAGCATCCCGAGCTTATAGAGCTTGAGGAACGTAACAGCAAGGCAGCCGAGGACTTTATTTCCAAAATCGGAAGGAGGGGCAAATAATGGCACAACCGGACGCGTACATACGCATATCCACATTGAACGACACAACGCAGGCACAGCGCTCCACCGAGCAGTTGGGCGATACTCTGCGCGACGCGTTAGACCCCGATTCGGCGGAGGCGATAACCGAAGCGATAGGAGCGCTTGCTGCCGCACTGCGCGGGATAGATACAGACGGAGTTGATGGTGTCCGTGACGGTCTGGACGGCGTGGGCAATTCGGCGATAACGGCGGGCGACCTTATTAAAGCAAATCTGATCTCCGATGTTGTTATGAGCGGATTGAAGCAGGTCGGCGCGGCTATTAAGAATATAGCCGTTGACTCCGTAAACACCGCCATGAGCAACGAAACCGCCTTCGCAAAGGCTTCCACTCTGCTGACAGGCGATCTTGAACAATTCCGCAGCGGCTTGGAGGAAATTTCAAACCGCACGGGAGTTACCTTCACCAATCTCGCCGAGTCTATGTATTCCGCGCTGTCGGCGGGCGTAGCACAGGAGAACGTTCTGGAATTTGTGGAAAACTCGGTAAAGCTGGCTAAGGGCGGATTTACCGAAACCGCTACCGCTATCGACGTTGTAACGACCGCCATCAATGCCTACCACATGGAAATGGAGGACGCGACCCACATTCAGGACGTTCTCATAACCACGCAGAATAAGGGCAAAACGACAGTCGGCGAGCTGGCAAGCAGCATGGGCAAAATTATCCCGACCGCGCAGAGCGTGAACGTTGAGTTTGATCAGCTCGGCGCGATGTTCGCAACGGTAACCTCGAACGGTGTGGCAACTGCCGAAGCCACGACATACCTCAACGGCATGATAAACGAGCTCGGCGCAAGCGGCTCGACCGCCGAAAAAGCGATGATGGCGGCAACAGCGGGAACGGCGCTCGCGGGAAAAAAATTCACCGAAATATCCGCCATGGGATACGATGTAACCGACGTTCTCAAATTGATGAGCGACGAGGCGGCGAAGTCGGGGCAGTCGTTGGCGGATATGTTCTCATCGTCGGAGGCTTCCAAAGCGGCGAATATTCTGTTTTCAAATATGGACGGCTTCAAACAAAACATTGAAGCTATGACAAATTCCACGGGCGCGGCGGCAACCGCTGCCGATACCATGATGGACACCACCGCCGAAAAGGTTCAGATCGCAAAAAATCAAATCGACAACCTCACGGCTTCGGTCGCGAATTCGCTGCTGCCCGTTATCGGCGAAGCAGCCGAGGAAGTGAGCGCGGCGGTATCGGCGGGCGACGTTACGGAAATATCGGAAAAGCTTGGTTCGTTTATTTCGGGAACGCTTTCATTTTTGTTGGAAAATATAAAAGCCATTGCCTCCGCGCTGGCGGGGGTAACAACAAGTGTTGTGACTTATAAAACGCTGATGGCGGGGGCTAGCTTCATAACCGATTTCAACAAATCGGCAAAGACGCTTGTATCAACGTTTCACGGATTGAAAACCGCCACCGACAGTGCAACAGCCGCACAGGAGGCTAACAATATTGCCGCATCGGCTAATCCGTATATGGCAGTGATTACGGTTATTTCCGTGCTTATAGGAGTATTCGTCACGCTGGCAGGGAATATCAGCAGCTGCAACGAAAAAATGAAGGAGCTTCAGGAAAGTTCCGAGGAGCTGATGACCTCGGCGGAGGATTATAAAAAGAAATCCGAAAGCCTTGAAGAGGTCAAAAAACACTATGAGGACGTCGCGGAAAGCGCGGACAATACCTCTCAAAAAACCGAAAAATTAAAATCGCTTCAAGACGAATTGATATCTCAATACCCCGATCTGGCAGGGCAGATAGACCTTGTAACGGGCTCGTACGAGGAGCAGGCGGCGGCTCTGGACAGGCTTATAAACGCTAATGACGATTTGTCAAGGGCACAGGCGGAGGCGGCTTTAAAAGACGCTCTGGCGGCGGAAAATGAAAAAACATCGATAGGGCACAGATTAGTATCGGTGTTTGACGATTGGGGAACTCAAAGCGGACAGGTACATGATCTGATCTGGGATTTTATGTCGACAAATCTCAAAACCTTTGATCCCGTTGCTAACAATGCAGGCTTTGATTATAAATTTTCGGGTACCTACGAGGAGCGCGAACGCGATTTTGAAAGGCTATATAATTATTTAAAGGACATGGGCTGGGAAATGACCGAATTCGGGCGCGACGTTCTCGAACAATGGGAAAATATGCGCGCTGCCAAAGATAATCTTACCGATAAGCAAAAAAGATACAATGAACTCTACGGCATTACCGAAGATGATTATAACTATTATAATCAGGGCAGCGCCATAGCCGTCGAGGAGGAACGCAAAGGCAAAGAAGCTGAGCAAAAACGAAAAGCAAGACTTGCACAGCTTGAGGAAGAAAAAACCGTGAACGCCGAGCTGTACGAGCAGCTCCGCGCGGACGCGAAATACAGCTACGATATGGGAGTTACCGACGCGAATGAATATTATTCGCAGCTCGCCGCACTTCGGGACAATTATCTTGAAGAGGATTCCGACGAATGGCGCTCGGTGAACGTGGAGCTTAAAAAATATTATGACAGCTTGACCGAGGATCAGAAAAAAGCCTATGAGCAGCAGCTCAAGCAGCAGAAAGAAGCGGCGGAACAGGCGCAGCGGGAACGCCTCGCAAGCTACAACGAGGAGAAAAGTCAGCTCCAGTTTCAGCATAAAACGGGGCAGCTCACCGAGAAGAAATATTATGAGGAGCTTGCGAAGATACGCGACAAATATCTCGACAAAAACAGCGCGGAGTGGCGGAATTCTTTCCTTGAGACTTACCAGTATAACCAAAAAATAATCGAGGCGAACAAGGACGCTCTGACCGCGCTGTTAAGCGAAACAAGCGACAGCACGCTCTCGGCGCTTCAGAATATAGTTTCCGCGCGTGACAGTCTGACCTCAAAGCTGGTGGATTTCAACAAAACGTTTGAAAAAATAACGGAGACCGTTCCCGAAACCATTGCGGTCAAGGGCGAGTTTACCGTTACAACCGCAGAGCACGAGGTCGAGACCTACAAAATGGGCGCTGACAGTATCGAGGATAATATAAAAATTCTTGAGGAGTACGGCGAAATGCTGGACGCTCTGAAAGCCCGCGGCGCGGATGACGGAACGCTGAACGACATTCTTGCTATGGACGTTGACGAGGCTATGGAGTTCGGCTCTAAAATGCTGAAAATGTCCGACCGCGAGTGGAACGGCTACTTTGACAGCATGGCGCGGCTGCGGGAAACAGCGGCGGATATTTCCGCGAAATATTATCAGAGTGAGGTGGACAACCTCAAAAACAATTTTGTGGACAGGCTTCGCGAGGAGCTTTTCGGGCTTGAGGGAGATATGCTTAATATAGGCGCGGAGGCGGCGCTGAGCTTTATCGAGGGCTGGAACAAAGAGCTCGGCGCGAACGATCTTACGCTCGGGGATATGCTGAGCTCGCTTGCGGGCGGTTCTTACGCGACCGCGCCGAATATGTCGCAGCTGCTCTCCGCTTTCGGGGTTCGGGCTAAGCCGGAGGAGGCGACGGTTTCAAACGGAAACTTGACGATACCCATTTATCTGGGTGCCGAAAAAATCACGGATATATTTATCAAGGGCGTGAACAGCAGGAATATCAAGGTCGGGAAAAACGTCTTGAACACATAAGGGGGTGTTGAAATGCTTTGGTGGAACGGCTCGCCGCTGCCCGTGCCGATAGCGCCGATACAATACGGCTATCGGGATATTGAGGGAACAAACAGCGGGCAGACCCTCGGCGGAAGTTATTCCAAAAAAGTGATAGCCCGCAAAGAAGATTTGCTGGTGCAGTGGGCGGCGCTCTCACCTGAGGAAGCCGCGGCGGTGGCGGCGGTAAAAAAGAGCACCTTCGGGCAGCTTACTTATTACAGTCCGCAGGCGGAGAAATTCGTAACAAAGACGATGTACACCGAGGAGCTGACCGCGGAGCTCACAGACGCTCGTATAACCGACACGACCCTGAAATACGGCGATTTCAGCGCCTCGGTGCAGTTTAAGGAGAGGTGATAAAGTGATAGAATTGACATTTTCAAGAGCGGGTCGGGAGGATATCGTCCTGACCGAAGACGATTTATTTGATTTCAGATTTGAGCGCGGCTGCTTCAGCGGGGACACCTTCGAGCTTGGCGGCGTAAGCGCGAAATCAATATACATGATAATAGACAACAACACGCAGCGCTTTCCCCGCGGAGCGTTCGCGAACAGCCGCGTAAGGCTGGACATCGACGGGCATTTCTGCGGGTACTTCAACGCGGAGCTGCCAAAGCGCCGGAACGGCGTGATAGAGCTCACCGCCTACGACGATATGATAAAGCTCGATACCGAATTTCCCAAGGAGGTGCAGTTTCCGCAAACGTTTATTTCCGTTTACGCGTACTGCCTGCTTGAGGCGGGAATCGCCGATTATTTCTCGATTAACGGGGATTTCTTCGAGCTGAACGCGCTGTTTAACAATGGCGTTATCTCGCACGAATACACGGATTATATTTACGCGAATTCCTGCCGCAATGTGGTGTCGGGCATGGCGGAATGGAACGGCGGATTTGCCTACATAAACGATGACGGAAAGCTTCAGGTGGACGTTTTTTCAAAGGAGGTCTCGCGAACGTTTTATTCGGGCGAGCTGATGGACTTTGATTACTCCGATGAAACGGTGGTGTTCTCAAAAATAAAGACATCGCAGAAAAACAAGACCTATGAGATGGGCGACGACAGCGGATATACTCTGATAATCAACAATCAGTACATAGGCTACGGGCTCGATGACGAAGATTTTGAAATGTACCTCGGTTTTATTTACGATTACTACAAGGATTTTTCGCTCACTCCGATGAGCTTCACGCTCGCCGAGCCGGATTTCAGCTTGAAAATAGGCGACAGGATTTCGGTGGTAGACGAGGAGGAAAACGTGACAGTCACAGGTAATATTTCCGAAATCTCCGTCAGCGGAAACTGCTCAATGACCGTTACCTGCGGCGGCTTCGGGAATGTTTCGGGGGTTGTCAATTACAATAAATCCTCGACAGGACTGAATAACCAGACTAAGGCGGAAGCAGGAACGAAAAAAGAAAGCTCATACATGACAAAAATTGACTTCAAGAAAGGCGGTTTTGATTTAACTTTCATGAACAGTGACGGAACAGAAACGGTCAATAAATTTGACATATCTGAGGATGCAACGGGAAATATCACCCAAATCTACAATAAAACCGCCAAAAGGAGGATTGATGTGACCTATGACTGACGAGTACAAAAAGGGGCTTATAACGGGGATAGCTTTACAGCCGCTCTATGTTGTTCAAGGAAGCAGCGACAATAGAATAGATTTTAACGACCGTTTTGAGCCGATTTCCGCCTGCGCTATGAAATGTGAGGTCGCGGATATCGGCGCTATAAACTTTACGACAGAGGTGATATCATGAAAGGAAAAGCAACGCTGACGCTCAGCGACGCGGCGACGGGAAAGGTCGTGCAGCGCGTTGAGGAAAGCAATATGGTAACAGACGCGATAAGCAGGTTATTCAACCCGCCTCATGAAGCTCTTATAGATACCAACTGGCCGGGGCAGATGGCGGCAATGCTGCCTATGTGGAAGAATATCCTCGGCGGGATAATACTGCTCGGCAACACGCTTGAGGAGAGCAGGGACAATATAATGCTCCGCGAGGACTGCGTGCCCGTGGGAACGGCGGGCGACGCTTACAGCGGCGCGAACGTCATGAGAGGATCGCTGAATATCAACGAGAGCTACGAAACCGAAAACGGATATCATTTCACATGGGATTTCCCAACCGACAAGGCGAACGGGACTATCAGGAGCGTGGCGCTCACAAGCAGAGCCTTTGGAAACGCGGGCTTTGCCCCCTGCGAGACCCGCGACGGTTCGCTTACCGTTAATCCCTACGAGTTCATTGTGTCGTATTTGCTCAGCTCAGCCCCGAAATTTATGACGTTAGTGGGGAACTATTTCATAGGGAGCTTCAGACCGCGCGAGCTTCTGTATGCTTCATCAAGCACCAAAAACAACAAGACCACGGTGGTGTTCAAGAGATTCCAGACGCTGGACACAAACGCTCTGAAGATAAACGACAGGGTGTACAGCGAGGACGGGAGCAATATTCCCGTTGAAACCACCGAGCTGGTGTTGGATTTTAAGGTTGACAATCTGAAAAATATTTTCTGGGATCCGAAAAACCGTGATCTGTACATTTTCGCGCCCGCTTCACATTCGACGCTCAGCGGCAGCGAATACCCCTACCGCGGCACGGTGAGATACTGGAGAATAGACCCCGATACGCTGACAGTAAAGGAATTTACCTCGGTGAGATTTCCGAAATCGGGAGTGGGCGATGTGCTCAGCTGCGCGGTATACGACGGCGTTTTCTACGCGGTGACCGCATCGGAGGGAACATATAAGGTGAACATGGCCACCAACACCCTCATAGAGGTGCTGCCGCTGACGACCAACTATCCCTCGCGTTTTTATGTAAACGAAACGGGACTAATGTACAATTTTTACGGGCTCAGAGCTCCATACGGAAGCGCGGGCACGTTTTACCGGATGGATGTGGATACGGGCTTCTCATACGACGGTCTTATTTACGGGGTGCCTGTATATGCCGACTGGATACCGCAGCCGTATTGCCTTTACGCGTACGGTCAGGAATTCAATACAGCGTTTGTTCTGCTGATGTCGAATTACCTCGCGACCATAAATAATCTGGCGCAGCCGCTCACCAAAACCAACGCGCATACTTTGAAAATATCCTATGATATCATAAATTGAACACGGCTCATACTTTGCAGTAAAATGCAGTGCAAAATGGTGTATGCTGAATCGGGGGAGATATTTCCCTGAATAAAATAAGGAGGAAATTCAATGGCAACAAAAACGGTAACATTAACAGGCGCGGAGCTTCGAGTAGACGAGCTGGGCGGCTTGAACGCGCTGATAGTGAACAATACGGACGCTCCGCTGTACGCTTCGGCGAAAGCAGGGGTAACTCCCTATGCGGACGGAGTGATAGAGATAAAAGCGGGAGCTTCGCGCGGCTTGCCCGATACAAACGGCACGGTGTATCTTCTGGGGAACGGCGGCAGAGCGGAGCTGACGGGAACAAGCTCGGAGGTAAATTTTAGCATGCCGCCGGCTTCAGAAGAGGGCGGCGGCATAACTGAAGCGGAAGTTGATGGGATAGTGACGGAGAAAATCGCGGAGGTTGTGGCGAAAGCTCCCGAAGACTTCGACACGCTCAGGGAGATAGCCGACTGGATAGACGGTCACGAGAATAGCGCCGCGGCGATGAACTCTGAAATAAAGGCGAATGCTGCGGATATCTCGGCTATACAAGCGGAGCAGCAGACGCAGAACGCCGATATATCCGCGCTGCAAAGCGAGATTGAACAAATATCAGGACTTCGTCCTGTTACAAATGATGAAATTGACGCAATTATTTCAAATAACAATGAAGCAATGTCCATAGATGCATATCTGAATTTAAATGGATTATTTGAATTGATGAGACGTATGAACCTTGCCTGTATCAGGACTTACACTGTGCCGATAGCTGCGAATAATACATCGGAAGGTTCTGAATGGGTCGATATTGTAGTTGAATCCAAAGTGCAATTTCATATTGCGTATGCTCATGTTTATGGAGATATTACGATTCATGTTTTAAAGTCAGGACGAACAACCAGTGATATAACTATAGTCCCTTTGGATACTTCTGCGATTGGTCCGGGTGTTTTGGAAATTACCTTCAGAAGATATGGTTTAAGATGGCAAATGCGTTGTATACACCCCAATCCCGAACTCGTCGGGCGCAATGCTTATGTTACTGTTTATTCGTTCAAAGTTCCATCGGAGACAGGGGATTAGTATGCGTTTGAGGATGCCCAAAAGCATCACTGCTTGATTTATGATAACCTTCAAAGTGGACAAAAGGATATGATTTTATGGACAGCACAATAATAGCTGCGCTGATCGGCGCGGCAATAATGTAAAATTGAACGGAGGTTTTAAAATGAGGTTTGACACAATTATTAAAACGTTAAGCGGCGCGGTGGGCGCTGTTGTAGGCTTTCTTTACGGCGAGATAACGGGATTGTTTATCGCGATAACAGCGCTTATGGCGCTGGATTATATCACGGGAATTTTGTGCGGGATTGCGGCGAAGGCGCTGTCCTCGGAGGTAGGCTTCAGGGGGCTTGTCAAGAAGCTGATGGTGCTGGTTATCATCGCGGTGGGGCATCTCATTGACACTTACATAATCGGCACGGGCTCGGCGCTGATGACGGCGGTGATACTCTTTTTCGCGGCAAACGAGGGAATATCTATCCTTGAAAACGCCGCAAAGCTCGGGCTGCCGATACCCAAGAAGCTGAAGGACATTCTGGAGCAGCTCAGAAAGGATGACGACCATGACGATAATCGATAAGATTATACCCGAGGGCAAATACAACCGCCCCGGCAAGGCTTCAACACCGAAGAAGATATGCGTCCACTATACGGGCGACGCTGGGGCGAGCGCGGACAGGCTCGCGCTGTTTTTCACGGCGAATCCGAACGCGGAAACCAGCAGTCAGTATGTCGTGGGAATGCAGGGCGAGCTTATACGCTGCCTTCCCGACAACGAGCAGGCTTACGCCGCAACGGGAAACAACAAGAACGTGATACATATTGAGGTCTGCCACCCCGATACAACCGGAAAGTTCACCGAGCAGTCGATAGCGACGCTGGCGGAGCTTGTTCCGTATCTTATGAAAAAGTACGGCATTGACAGCAACAACGTCGTCCGGCACTACGATCTGACAGGTAAGCACTGCCCAATGTATTACGTTGAAAAGACCCGCTGGGCGGAGCTGAAGCAGCGGATCACCGCCGAAAAAGCCGCGGCAAGCAAGCTCTACCGCGTCCAGATAGGAGCGTTTTCCGTCAGGGCTAACGCGGAAAGCTACCTAAAGCAGGCTGCCAAAAAGGGATTCAGCGGCTTTATAGCGCAAACCTCAAACGGGCTGTATCGCGTTCAGATAGGCGCGTTCGCAAGCAGACAGAACGCTCTGAATTATCTTGCGCAGGCTAAGCAAAAAGGCTTTGACGGGTTTATTGTTGAAGTGGAAAAGTAAATAACGGCGGGGCACACAGCCCCGCTTGATTTTTAAGGAGTTGATGTATATGAACAGTCCGATAACAAGAATCGGAGGAAAAAAGTTGTTGAGAAAGCACATCTGCGAGCGCTTCCCCGCGGATGGAACGTTCGACCGCTACATTGAGGTTTTCGGCGGCGCGGGCTGGGTTCTTTTCTACAAAGACCGCCACGCGCCGCTTGAGGTCTACAACGACGCGGACGGGCAGCTTGTCAATCTTATGCGCTGCATAAAATACCACGCTGAGGAACTTCAGCGTGAGCTTGACGGTTACTGCAACGCGCGTGAGTTTTTCGAGGACGCTGCTGCTCAGCTCAATATGCGCGGGCTGACCGATATTCAGCGAGCCGCGCGATATTTCCTGCGCATGAAGATATCGTTTGGAGCAGACGGCAGGACTTATAGCTGTAACCGAAAAAATCTTGAAAATGCAATAAACTATTTGTCCGACGTTCAGGCGCGGCTGATGAAGTCCTCGGTGGTGATCGAGCATAAGGATTTTGAAAATCTCATCAAGGTTTATGACCGCCCGACGGCGCTTTTTTACTGCGATCCGCCCTATCATTCCACCGAAAAATATTATGACGTTCCATTCGCAGAATCCGACCATATAAGGCTTCGCGACACTCTGGCGAATATAAAGGGGAAATTTCTGCTGTCCTACAACGACGATGATTTTGTCCGCGGGTTGTATAAGGACTTTAAAATTGAAGCCATCGAACGCGGCAATAATCTCGCGGGCGGTAAATTCAAGGAGCTGATAATTACGAATTATTGATTCGGTTTATTTTTTTTACGAAGTAAATAACGGATTTTGTTACGTTCTACGACGCAAACAAAATAAATCGGAGGTAAACATGATCAACATCAACCTGCGCCCGCTTCTTGAGCGCAGAAACATGACGCAGGCGGAGCTTGCCAAGCTGACAAGGATACGCCCCTCGACCATATGCGATTTATGCAACAACAACGCCGATTTTATAAAACTCGATTATTTAAACCGAATTTTAATGGCGTTAAAATGCAGTTTGAACGACGTTTTAATTTTTGAAGGGGGCGGGGAGAAATGAAAATTTTAAGTTTATTTGACGGTATTTCCTGCGGACGCGCCGCTCTTGAACGCGCGAATATTGCCGTTGAGGATTATGCCGCCTTTGAAATTGACAAGTATGCCATAAAAATAAGCGAGAAAAATTATCCCTCGATACGGCGCTTCGGCGACGTTTTCGAGGGTGATTTCACGCAATTCAAGGGGTACGACCTGCTGATGGGCGGCTCTCCATGTACATACTGGTCTATCGCAAAAAGGGGACGGGAGACCGAGGTTGGCGGCGAGGGCTGGCGGCTTTTTACCGAATATGTTCGGGCGCTTCGCGAAAGCGGAGCGCGGTGGTTTCTGTACGAAAATAATTTTTCGATACATAAGCGGATAAAGGAAGCTATAAGCCGCGAGCTGGGCGTGCAGCCGATAATGATAAACTCCGCGCTTGTTTCCGCTCAGACGCGAAAACGGTGCTACTGGACGAATATTCCTGGCGTTGTGCAGCCCGCCGACAAGGGTATAATGCTCGCAGACATTATTGACAACGCCATTCCATGGACGGGAAAATCCTACTGTCTGACCGCAAATTACGCGGGCGCGACGCTGAAAAATACTCTTGAGCGCCATCAGCGCACCATGATTGCCGAGCCGGTACGGATAGGTGACATAGGCAGCACGGGGCAGGCGCACAGGGTGTACTCCGTCCGCGGGAAGTCCGTCGCGCTGTCCACAGGACGCGGCGGGCAGGGATCGGGAACGGGGCTGTACAAGATCGATCTGCCGGACGGCGATTATCTGATACGCAAGCTCTCTCCCGTCGAGTGCGAACGCCTGCAGACCCTGCCCGACGGCTATACCGACTGTGTTTCCAACGCTCAGCGCTACAAGTGTCTCGGAAATGGCTGGACTGTCGACGTTATCTCGCATATCCTCGGGTTTCTGCCGCGTGATTTTTAAGCGCTGTTAAATTGTTGAAATTGTGCAGGGTGCACAAACCGCTTCAAAATTATTGACTTTGACATTTTATCAATGTTAAAGTTGCTGCTTTCTTTTTTGTTATCTCTCTGAAATCGCTTTGTAAAGCCATTTCTGCAATGTTTTAGCCGCCGATTTCCCTCTTTTCGGCGGCTTGTTTTTTGTATTTTACTTGTCAAGTTTTTGTGTTTTGCTTGGCAGACAACAAATACCCTCTAAATAGAACCATAATATATTACCTTTTACGAGTTTTAGGAGTGTGCTTTTTTGATATGATTTCCTCTGTACTCACATCTTCAAACTCTCTCGCAAACTCGATAGGCACGGGCTTTGGCGGAAACCTCTCCAACACTGCTGATTCGACTTCACGACTGTCCGCATACTGCACCTTGCGCTCGGATTTTTCCTCAATTGAGTAAGCATTCTCAAACTGAATGTCCCACTTAAAGAACAGCTTGAGCCGAGTTTTCATCGGGTGACAACCCGTTTTCATTACAATGAAGTGACCTTTCGGCATGGATTTAAGCTCGTCCACGGTCATAAGCGGGCGCTCAATCATTTGAAGTTGTCTATTGCTGCCGTCTCTGCCGCTTGATCGTGTCACCGTTCCGCTGAGAACGGTCTGCTTGCCGAGGTTTTGGGACATCGCCTCGGCGGTTTTTGAGTTCGGCGCGAACGCTCCGAACAGAGTGCATTGGCAGTTGTCCACGATGATCTCCGCCCCCTCTTTGCCGTAGGTTTTCTCGAATTGGGCAAGCGATTGAATGATTGCCACAATGGAAACCTTTCGGGAGCGTGAAGCGGAGAATATCATTTCCAAGCCGTCTATTTTAGGCAACGTCCCGATTTCATCCATATAGAACATTACTCGCTTGTCGAGTTGTCCGCCTTTCTCATCGGCAACTGTCAATATCTCGCGGTAGAGCTGCTGAAAAATCAGAGAAATGAGAAAATGTTTCGTCGAATCCTCCTCTGGCAAGACAAGATATATTGCTGATTTATGATTACAAAATTCCTCAACGTCTATCGAGGTGTCAAAACACAAAATCTGTTCCAGCTCGGAATCAATGAACGAGTTCAACCTTGACAGGGCAGTCGACATAACGCTTGCCATAGCCTGATCGGACGAGTTGAGCGCTGCACCCGCAAACCAACGAGCCTTATGCTCGCTTGGTAGCTTGTCGATCAGCATTTGAAACCGTGATACACCTTTTGTTCCCGAGGGAGCAAGCAAGTCTTGTATCAGCTTGAACACACTGATGATGTGCCGTTTATCGGGAGGGCAAAATTCCGCGATCAGCAGAATGACCGCCGTCAGCAAGCCCTCCGCCGCTTCATAGAAAAAGGCATTTTGACCCATGCTTGCCGTATCACCATCCGCCGAGATTATGGTCTTGGCGGTTATTTTTGCGAACTTTTCTGACTTCGCCTTGTATTCGAGTTTGCCCTCTGACTTGTACATATCCATATATTTATTTACGAGATAAAGCATATTGTAGCCGCTGCTGCGGGTAGGGTTACGGAGGTCAATCACGGAAATCTTGTAGCCGTAATATTTCTCGGCGATGGTTGCGGTATTACGGTAAAGATCGTAGAGTAGGAAAGAGCCGCCTTATCAAGTTACCATGACAGGTTTGCCCAGACCTCTCTCAGAACCGGACTTACACCTCTCGATGTATCCGGCTCGCCATTATTGCTCAATTTTCGAAATTCAAGGGTGGTGTATCTTACAATGACATTCCTCGCATACAGCGATTGTTTTGCGCCTTTTGGCTATCATCATAAGTTCCCAAAATTCTTTTCCTTTGAGATTTTTCAGTTTATTCACATGGTGCATTTCAAGCGGCACATCGGTTTTGCCGCATAGTTCGCAGATATTTGACGCTAACCTGCTTTCAAGAGTAGTTCTTGTACAAGCATGAATTACGGCATAATCTATGATTTTCTCGTCAAAATTAACCGATTTCTTGCATTTCATATATTCTGCAAATTTACGGTATTTGATACCGTCCTTTGTTTTGTAGGGAATACTCCAACTGCCGTTGCTTTTGTATTTGCTCAGTATTTTTCGGGTCGTAGTCTTGTGCTTGCCCGCAAGTGTTTTCAGACAGCTATACTCCATAAAATATGCGAAATAGCCCAGTCTTACAAAGTTACTTGCAAGTGAATAATAATTGCATACTCCCCTAAGCTCTGCATTAAATGCCGTGAGTATTTCCAAATCTGTGCAGCCATACAGATACTTTCTTGCTATCGGTTCAAGAGTACCGTCTTTAAGCTGTCTGATAATTGATTTTCCAAACAGAAACGGCATGATTTTATCCTTGAACGGTATATTAAGCTCAACCTTACCTTTTAAAGTTCTCTGTGTGTGCGTTCCATGCGGTTTGACGGTGTTATTCCGCCTTACACGGATATCATAGCCAAGAAATCTCGCCGGGTCGCTGCTGTGTGTTATCAAAGTCTTTTCTTCCGACAGTTCCATTTTCAGGGTGCCGCCGACAAAATCAGCAAACTGCTTTTTAATATACTCGCAGTCCGTTCTGTCGCCCTTAACCCCTATGAGAAAATCGTCCGCATAGCGGATATATTTCATCACCTTGTCGGTTTCTGACCTGCATGGGGTTTTTACAAGCACCTTGCGCAGCTCTTTCATCTTTTTCAGACATTCGATTTTTTCTTCTCCAACAGCAGATTTCAGTATTTTACGGTATTTCGTTATCTGTCCGGCAATATGGTTGTATTCTTTTGTATGAAGCTGAGTTCTTTCTTTTCCGAAAGCAGCGGCGGTTTGTTCCGCAAATTTATCGAGTTCATTCAGATAGATATTTGCAAGCAGCGGTGAAATAATACCGCCCTGCGGACAACCGGAATAAGTAGCGTTATAATGCCAGTTTTCCATATATCCGGCACGAAGAAATTTCCAAATCAATTGACACAATCTTGCGTCCTTGATTTTTCTGCCGATGATGTCAACTAAGACATTATGGTTGATATTGTCAAAGCAACCCTTAATATCGCCCTCTATAAACCATGTAACACCTGTAAAGTCCTTTTTCAGAAAACTTAAAGCAGTATGGCAGCTCCTTTTGGGTCTGAAACCGTGGGAATTATTTGAAAAAATCGGTTCATAGACCGCCTCAAGCACCATTCTTAAATCCTCCTGAACGAGTTTATCCGTAAATGTCGGTATTCCGAGAGGTCTTTTCTTACTGCTGTTATTTTTCTTTGCGATGTATGTTCGTCTTACTGGTTTTGGGCAATAGCTGCCGTCCGATAACGATTTGATTATGTTGTTTATCTTTTCCTGACTAAATCCGTCTGCCGTATCATTATCCACCCCCTTAGTAGCCGCTCCCTTGTTTGAGTAAAGATTCTGATATGCGGCATAGTATAAATCGGGTCTTAATAAATAACGGTACAGCCTTGTGAAAATCTCGTCTTTGTTTTTACTTGAATTTCTACTGATATTCTCCAAAATCTCTATTGTTGGTTTCATTTGAGGTATTCCTCCCTAATCAATTTTTGATTTCAGAACGCAATAACTGTCTCCCTTCGCCATGTAAAGGGCGTTACCCTTCTCGGACTACTATGGAGACTCCGTTGCCATATCGGATATTCAGCGTCATCTATCTTGCCTTGCGGCTTAATATTTATCACCTTAACGGCATTACGCATAGCTCGTATGAGCTTTCCGACTTAGGCAATCCTCGGTTAGCGCAATAAGCAGGCAAATGCAGATTGTCGGATATGCTTTCGTTTCTTTATCATCAGTTCTCTGACTTGTCATATGAATTGTCGGTAACCCGCCGCACAAGGGTGAAATGCAGCGTTTTCATATCGGAGGTTGATACCGCTTTTAAGCGGCTGCATACACGTTCCTCCGTCCGGACACAACGGAAACTTGAAACTCACATTCAACATTCAATAGTTCTATCCTCATATCTGCTTGGCGTTGCGGTTCAGTCGCACCCTTGTGTATAGGATAACTTACCGCTTTCCCTGTCATGCTATTGTTCCGTTCAGCTTTCGCCTTTCGGT
>CAJUMS010000009.1 GCA_910587465.1 uncultured Oscillospiraceae bacterium | reverse complement strand
TTATTATATCATATTTTCTCTCGGTTGTCTATATCTTGGTTAGAGATTAGTATCATTATCTGCTGCGCAAAATTGCTAATACCCTTCTTGTTTTCGGGTTCATTTTTCTTTTTTGATTTTCCAAAGCCAAACATAACTCCTCCTAAATCTCGTCGTTAATCCCGCCAGAAATACTATACCGCGGACTTTGTAAGCTAGTCCGCAAGCCTGCCTATCGTTTCCGTGTTTTGCAGAACATTATCGGTGCAGAAAGCGAAATGCTCACAAGCCAGCGTAAACTCGGCTTCTTTTGGAACGGGCGGCGCGGTGAATTCCAGCTCTTCGACCGACATCACGGCAGGTACGGCACCGTACTTTTCGTACCAGTATTTGATTATCCTCAGCATTTCCTCGTTGCTTGGATAACTGTTCCATCCGCCGAATGGAAACTACGCGAACACCTACCACAGGTTCACTGTCGGTATCTTCGCCAGAACGATATCTCATGTCTTTTGTATTCCGTAGTAGATTATCGCCAAAAAGCCTGTCCGCGGCTTGCCGATCGTTCTTCGATGTCAAAAAACATATGACACTCAATAACGATAAGCAGAGGGTACACGTTCCCTCGGATAATGCGGAACGGTAGGCGTTCAAGACCATGTTTATTTCCGTTCCTCTCGGGAAGTATTCGCATGGGCAGTCTAAGCGCATTACGCTTTAAGCGTGTTCAGGGAACATAGTCAATCTCCTATTTCAGGCGTTTCATAACCTCGGCGTCTGTCGGCAGGCTTACCCATATCGCCGCGAGCTTTCCATCCCCGACTGCCGCAATACAGTTTTCGCAGAAACGAACATATTCGGCATTATCACAGTCCCGCGCCCCTATGCAGAGCCAGCCGTTGGACTTATCGTAATATGTGGTTACGTTATACTTTATTCGGTATGTAACTCCGCTCTCGATCTTATCCGACATCACCAGAGCGCCGTCCTTTGCTTCGGGCAGTGTAAGACTTGCGCTTTTCCAAATCAGATACGAATGAAAGCCCGATATCTGCTCCGCGATACCGGTTTCGGAATTCATTCCCAGCTCAAGGCAATCTATCATCACGGAACTGTCGGGATATCCGCCTTCATATGTAAACGAATATTCGTCCGCGATATACGCCGCTGTTAATTTATTACGCGGTTTGGTGTAGTCGATTTCAAAGCGGGTGCGGTTAAATCCGTGCGCGTTAAGGTCGGAAAGCTCGTGCTGCATATGGTTTTTGTAGCGCTTTTTGCCCTGTGTTTTGTTATCGTATTCGATAGCGCCCACGGGACAGATATGTACACATCCGAAGCAAAGCTCGCAATTGCTCCCGAATTTCGGCGGGCCGTTCTCCATTGTTATATTGCCGTTTGGACAGACATCCGTGCAAGCGCCGCAATGACGGCAGCTGTTCACCGTAAACAGCTTTCCGCAGTTGGCTTTCAGCGGCGGATAGTTTTGGTGCATCGTCTTGTTCAGCGCAGTATACGGCGTTATTCTTGAAACGGCACGCCATTTGATATCGGAAATAACGCGGTCAAGTCGGCGGTCGATTTTCTCCCAAAGCGACTTGCTGTCGTTCACATTAAACTCGGGAAGATAATTTCTTACCATTCTCACTTTTGCGCTGTATGACAGCTTTACGCCCTGCTTTTTCAAAAAATCATTTACAGCGCCGTCCGCTCCTCCCGCCAATCCGCCGTATGTTATGACCGTAAAAATATACGCGTTCTTGTTTGTTATGCGGATATCGCCGAGAAAGCGCTCTACCGTTTTCGGCAGTCCCCAGAAGTAGACGGGAAAAACTATGCCGATAACATCCGCGTTACATTCGCCGCCGCTTTTCATATTGACTACCTCGGCATTTATTTCCGCGGAAATTTTCGTTGCCGCGTACAGGCTGTTTCCGGTACCCGAAAAGCAATATATCACCGCCATGGTCACACCGTCCTAACGGGGACATTATGCTCCTTTAGGTGTTCCTTGACCTCGCCGACGGTAAGCTCGCCAAAATGGAACAGCGACGCCGCCAATGCCGCCGAGGAATTTGTCCGCTCAAAAACCTCCGAGAAGTGTTCGATACGACCGCAGCCGCCGCTCGCGATAACGGGAATTTTCACGCGCTCGCAGACGAAATTCAGCATTTCAATGTCAAAGCCGCCGCGAACGCCGTCTGTGTCGATAGAGTTCAGGCATATCTCGCCCGCGCCGCGTTCCTCGATCTCGTGTACCCAATCACCAAGGTCGAGCTTCATATCCACGCGTCCGCCGTTGATGTAGACGGTAAAGCGCCCCTTGCCGTCACGCTTTGCGTCAATACCGACCACTACGCACTGACTGCCGAATATCTCCGCCGCGTCGCTTATCAACTTGGGATTCTTGACCGCCTGCGAGTTCACGGATACCTTGTCCGCGCCCGCGCGGAGCGTATCGCGGAAGTCCTCGACCGAGGAGATACCGCCGCCAACGCACAGTGGAACAAAAACGTTCTGCGCGGTACGCTTCACAACGTCCAGCATAACCCCGCGCCCCTCGTAGGAAGCCGTTATATCGTAAAACACAAGCTCGTCCGCGCCCTGTCTATTGTACTCGACGGCAAGCTCCACGGGGTCGCCGACGTCCTTTATTCCCTCGAAATTAACGCCCTTGACGACTTTTCCGTTGCGCACGTCAAGGCACGGGATAATTCTTTTTGCAAGCATAGTTTTCTCCTTTATTTTTACTATCGGATAACTCTCATTACTTTATTGTACTTGTCGGAATACAGCGATTTACTTTGCTCGGAGAGCTTGTTAAAGCTGCGCTCCAACTTTCCGCGCACAAACTCAACGCCATCCGCAATATCAAGCTTTCGCTTTACATACGCGAGATAGAACAGCGACGGCACGGAATCGAAATGCGATATAGCGTCCGCGTCGGCAACGCACACCTCTTCAACGCTCCGTTTTTCCGAAGGCTTGCTGCCTCGGTGGTTTAAGATACAGCACTTTACAAGCTCGGTCTTGTCGTAGCCGAAGCCTCCAAGTATCTCCTCTGCAATTCGCGCACCGTGGATATGATGCTCTTCATACAGCGAATAATCGGTAACGGAGGCGATATCGTGAAGCCACGCCGCGATAGTTACCGCCTCAACGTCCGCGCCGTATTTCTCCGCGAGAAAGACCGCGTTTTCAACCACCACGCAGATGTGATAATAACAGCCCAGTCCGAAAAAGTTGCTTTCGCTTTCACAGCGCCGTCTGACCTCTCTTTGGAGGTATTCGATAATGTCATTACGCACTTTACTCACCCGCATAACGTACAGCCTCGGCGAGGTCAAGGCTGCCAGTATAAATGCTCTTGCCGCAGATAGTTCCATACAGCCCCATTTCCTTGCAGGTGACGATATCGTCCATTGTATGAACTCCGCCGCTTGCGATTATGTTACATTCACCGTGAGTGCCGTTGTATAACGCCTTGAGCTGCTGCTCATTCACACCCGAAAGAGTGCCGTCCTTGGAGATATCGGTGAAAATGAAGTACTTAACGCCGAACGATATCATTTTGTTTGCAAGGTCGATATAGTTCGCGTCGGATGCTTCGAGCCAGCCCTCCGTCGCGACCATTCCATTAAGCGCGTCTATCCCGACAACGATTTTTTCCGCACCGAATTTCTCCACGGAATTTTTGACGAGTTGAGGGTCTTTCAGTGCCGCCGAGCCTAAGATCACGCGCGAGATACCCATTTTCAGATACTCGTCAACAGTTTCGATATTGCGTATGCCACCGCCGACTTCGACCTTTAAATTTGTCTTTTCGGCAACGTTGGTGTATATCTTCGTGTTGACGGGTCTGCCCTCTTTTGCGCCGTCAAGGTCTACCATGTGTATCCATTCCGCGCACGCCGCCTGAAACGACAGCGCGGTGTCAAGATAGTTATCGGCGACCTTTTCCACAGTCGCGTAGTCGCCTTTAAACAGACGTACCACGTTCCCGTCCTTAATGTCTATCGCGGGGAAAATTATCATATTATCACCTCATAAAAGATTTTTCAGTTCCATAAGATTTGAGATCGTATGATCTGGCTGCTCTTGAGGGCAGGTTGGAGAACAATAAACGCTGAATCCCTGCTTTATCCACACGGTTTTCATTCCCAAAGATTTTGCGGGTGCAATGTCATTGTCGAGCCTGTCGCCGATCATTACTGAATTTTCGGCTAAACCGCCCGATCTCTTTAATGCTCTGAGGAACATCTCGGGATCGGGTTTTGCGATACCATCCTCCGCAGAAGCGGTTATCGAATCAAAATATTTCCATATCCCCCAAGCTTCAAGGCGCTTTTCCGTACCAAACCCTTGATTTGCGATAACACCGATAATGTATCCCCTTTCTCGCAGATAACGCAGAATCTCCTCCGCCTCGGGATAAAGCCGTTCATCTTCACGGTGCCACGGAGTTTTTTTCAATCCGAAAAACTTTATTGCTTCAAGATCGCCCTTTAAATTCTGCTTCTGAAAAAATATTCTCTTTTCGACGAACTGCTCAAACGTAATATCCGTTCCCGCAATTACTTCGCAAATACGGTGATTATAACACTCCGTTTCATCAACCAACGTTGTACCTATATCAAAAAATACATGAGTTATTTTTGTAAACATATTCACTCACTTTCTGTCTGTTCAAAGCTCTCCAGTTCACGGCAGAGCGCCAGAAAATCCTCGTAAACGGTAATGGTCTGCAAATACCGAAAATCCAGAATATACCCCGAAGCCTTGTGCCGCAAAAAATCCGCGTCCCATAGCGGCACGGCGACAAAGCCCTTTTTGTAATCGTATTTCATAGGCTCAAATTTATCGATATTTCCGCGGAAATACTTCACCTTAGCCATACACAGCTTGTTCACGCGGAACAGCAGACCGATTACGTCCGTGCGCTCCACAAACGCATCCTTGAAGATAAGGTGCTTGTGGGAGTTTTCCTTGTCGGAATACCACGCATTATCCTCGTGCTTTAAAACGTATTTTTGAATTAACCGCTCTTTGTCGGTCATCCTGTTCACCTCGCTTTGCTATCTTGATATGTTTTACGGAAAATTAAACTTTTGCGCAATTTGCTTTAATTTTGTTCAACGATACTCAAAATCAATGAAATATAATCGCAAGCATCAAGACAAGCTCGTCGCACATACCCTTTATACATTCTGTCGACGGAAAGTCTTTTATAGTCAATCTCAACGTAAAGCGTATCCTCGTATGCCGAAACATATATTTTTTCCGTGCGGTCGCTGAGAATAGCGCCTATTTTCATTTTATCGGACATGAGGTTCGGACTATTCCGGAAACGCGCCGCAGCGAATATCATAATCGTAGCGGAAGTGTTATCGAATATTTTTTCGGGATCGGTGGAGGTATCCGGCTCGGATATTAAAACATCATACACTCTTATCTCCGCGCGGCGTGCCATTACCGATAAACCGAGATCGCTCGAGTTGAAATATGCCCGCTCAAAATTTTCATACCTGTGTTCTGGGGAGCTTTTTTCGTATTCGTAACTATCCATACAGCTATCGGAAACGGTGATCTACTCGTCAAAGCAGTCATTCAGAACACTTGCCAGAAAGCGGTAATATGCCGCATTTGTACGTTTGTTTTTATTCACATGCCGAAAAGGCGATGCAAATCGCCTTAATTCGGTGGTGCTATATATTTCGTCGAATACCTCATCAAAGTTGTTTCAGTACATCACGGTCTCGTTTCTTACAGAAAACGAACAATTACTTCAATGTCCATTCCGCCGAAAACCTCTTTAATTATGTCTCTGACATCTGCCCATTCCAGCCTGTCCAGTCCGCAGCCTATTTTCGGCATGGCAAGATGTTTCATCTCGGGAGACTGTACACGAAAATCCTCCAGAGACTGCCGCAGAGTTTCGAGCGTAGGCTTGTGAAAACAACGCTCCTTAGTCACCAGATTTCCGACGACAACGCCGTTTGTTTCGGTCATCAGACAATATCCCCTGCCCTGCCATTGTTTCGGAAAATTATTGCAAAGCTGCTTTTTTACGCCCATTTTCGCGAACTGCGTTGCTATTCCCGCGCCCAAAGCGAAATCGGAGCTAATACAGTGACAAAGCGCGTAATTCTGAATTATCTCCTCCGCGAACAGGTCGCCGTGCTCTTCAGTAAACGTCATAGCGCTTTAAACCTCCGCAGGATATTCAGCCCCGTTTCGCCGCTTTTTTCGGGGTGAAACTGTGCGCCGTAAACGTTCCCCGAGAACACCAGCGCGGGCACCTTCATTCCATAGTCGCAGTACGCCACGACGTTCTCGCTTGAGCACTCCGCCGCAAACGAGTGAACGAAATAAACATACTCCCCTCCCCTTTCAAGCAACGGACATTTTTCGTTAAGCTCCAGCTCATTCCAGCCGATATGCGGGATGGGTAGGTTTTCGGGTGTCATTAGCTTGACCGAGCCTTTTATCAGCCCGAGCCCCTCCGTTTCGCCAAACTCATAGCCTTTCTCGAAAAGCATCTGCATTCCCAAGCAGATACCGAGCAGCGGCTTTTTGAGTGCCTCCTCCTTAATAACGCCGATCAAGCCGCTCTCGCCAAGCATTCTCATAGCGTCGGGGAATGCGCCCACGCCGGGGAGAATAAGCTTGTCGGCGGCTCTCAGGTCGTCCGCGGAGTCGGTTATTTTGTTCTCAAAGCCAAGAAAGTCCAGCGCGTTCTTCACGCTGAACAGATTTCCCGCGCCGTAATCAATAATTGCGATCATTTGTTTCTCCTAACCAAATATATCGGAGCTGTGCATTTTTATATGCTCCATAATATGCCCGATATTTCCCTCTCCTGCGAACAGGCTCATATCGAAAAAATTCTTGTCCGCGCTTATCCACAGCAGGGGATTTTTCTCCTCGCGGAGCGTTATCTCGCGCTTTAATCCGCCCGCATACACTTCAATGTATTCACCGCAAAGCGAATAGGAAAAATCCATTAAGTGAACTAATCGAATATCCGTTTTGCCTATTCCCGTTTCCTCGTACAGCTCGCGGTACGCAGCCGAAAGTCCGTCCTCGCCCTGCTCTATCTTTCCGCCGACAAAGTTATACAATCCCTTGTACGGCTCTTTTGCGCGCCTGCACATAAGCATAGACTGCCTGTCGGGAGAAAACACCGCGATAACGTTATAGCCCCTCATTACAACGTTCCCTTTGTGGAGACAGCCGCGCCGTCCGTGTTCGGGCGCGTAGCAGCCTTGAGCGCATAGGCGAGCGCCTTGAACAGGGCTTCTATCTTGTGGTGATCGTTAGTGCCGTACTCCACGCGCAGATGCAGCGTGATCCCCGCGTTGAACGCGAACGCTCTCATAAACTCCTCGGTAAGGCAGGTGTCGAATTCGCCGACGCGCTCGTTTGTGAACTCGGCGTTGAACGCCAGAAACGGTCGCGCGCTGATATCAAGCGAGCAAAAGCCAAGACTTTCGTCCATTGGGATAAACGCCGAGCCGTAGCGCATTATTCCCGATTTGTCGCCGAGCGCTTTCGCAAACGCCTGCCCGAGGACTATTCCCACGTCCTCGGCGGTGTGGTGACCGTCAACGTACAGATCGCCCTTTGCGTCCACCTCCAGCCCAAAGCCGCCGTGAACGCCCAGCGCCGTCAACATATGGTCGAGAAAGCCTATTCCCGTGTCTGTCTTTACCTCGCCCCTGTCAAGATTCAGCTTGACGGTGATGTCGGTCTCTTTTGTTTTTCTTGTGATTTCGGCTGTTCTGTTCATTGTGTTCTCCTTATCACGAAATTACCATACTAAGCAAAAAAACTATAACAGCTAATGTTAACGATACTACAAGCAGTACCTTGATAAAATGCAGATCCTTTGAAATTCTCATCAGCACATACAGTGCTTCCTTGTCAGACGATACCTTTAACAGCAGCTGCCCGTTTTGCTCCATTTCGGCAAAATCGAAGTTTTCCTGTTGACTACACTCTTCAATTTTTGCTAAGCCGACGTCGGCTTTAAGCTGATCGAAATTTTCATATTCCATATCAGCCCTCTGTTCTCACCTTTATGGAATTCGCGTGCGCAGTGAGCTGCTCGCGCTCCGCTATCAGAATAATATCGTCTGCCGCGTCGATAAGCGCGTCTTTGGTGTAATAGATGTAGCTCAAACGCTTGACAAAGCTGTCAACTCCGAGCGGAGAGAAGAAACGCGCCGTGCCCGAGGTCGGCAGGACGTGATTGGGTCCCGCGTAGTAGTCGCCGAGCGGCTCGGGAGAATACGGCCCGAGGAACAGCGAGCCTACGTTGTCGAGCTTTCCGACATATTCGAGCGGATTTTCGACTACCGCTTCAAGGTGCTCGGGAGCTATCTTGTTCGCGATCTCGACCGCGTAGTCCATATCGTCGCATACGATTATGCCGCCGTAGTTGTTCAGCGATTCGTCGATGATCCCCTTGCGCGAGAGCGTCGCCGATTGGCGCTCTATCTCGGTTTGGGTTTTTTCGGCGAGCTCCATGCTCGTGGTTATCATAATCGCGGACGCCAATTTATCGTGTTCAGCCTGCGACATAAGGTCGGCAGCGAGATACTTCGGGTTTGCGGTCTCGTCCGCGAGAACGAGAATTTCGCTCGGTCCCGCTACCATATCAATATCGACGATACCGTAGACCAGCTTCTTAGCCGTAGCAACGAAAATATTGCCCGGACCTACTATCTTGGAAACGCGCGGTATTTCCTCCGTGCCGTAAGCGAGTGCCGCAATAGCCTGTGCGCCGCCCGCAAGATAAATACTGTCCACGCCGCAAAGCGCCGCCGCAACGAGGATATCCTTGTTCGCCGTGCCGTCCTTGAGCGGCGGAGTTACCATGATGACCTCCTTAACACCCGCAATCTTTGCGGGTATAGCGTTCATCAGCACCGACGACGGATATGCCGCCGTTCCGCCCGGAACGTACAGACCTACCTTATCCAGACCGCGCACACGCTGCCCCATAATAACACCGTTCTCCTCGGTCACACAGAAGCCCTCGCGCTTCTGACGGGTGTGGAACGCTGTGATGTTCTCGACTGCGTTCAGCATTGCGTTCACAAAATCGGGCGACTTCTCGTTCGCCTCGGTGAGCGCGTCCTGTATCGCCTCGTCGGGAACGCGGTAGTACTGCGCGTTCGGACAGTCAAACTTTGCGGTGTATTCCTTGACTGCCTTGTCGCCGTTCGTTTTAACGTCCTCCAGAATAGCCTTTACGGTCTTTTCTACCTCGGCGTTTACTTCGCCCGCGCGCTTTTCGACCTCTGCGAGGAACTTTTTCTCGTCGCCGTTCGCATTTATAATCCTTATCATCACAAATTCTCCTTGATCAAATCAACGATTTCCAGTATTCTCTCCTGCTTTAATTTCAGACTTACGGTGTTCACGATCAGCCGCGCCGAAATAGTCGCAACATCGCAGAAAACCTCCAGACCGTTCTCCTTGAGCGTAGTTCCGGTTTCCACAATGTCGACAATGCCGTCCGACAGCCCCACAAGCGGAGCAAGCTCGACGCTGCCCTCGATCTTCACTATATCAACATCAATTCCCTTTTTCTCAAAGTAATTGCGCGTAACATTGGGATACTTTGTTGCAACGGTCTTAACGCCGTAGCCTGCAAAGAAATCCGTACCTTTTTTCACGGCGAGCGCGAACTTGCACTTGCCGAAGCCGAGATCGGCTATTTCGTAAAATTTTCCACCATGCTCCATTATCGTGTCTCTGCCGACAATCCCGAGGTCGCACACACCGTGCTCGACATATGTGATAACGTCAGCCGCCTTTGCGAGAACTACCTCGATATTCTCATTCGGTATGGACAAAATCAGCTTTCTGCCCTTGTTGCGCAGCTCGGAAACGTCGTAGCCGATCTTCTCCAGCAGATCAACCGCCTTATTCTCGATACGCCCTTTTGTGAGCGCTATCCTTACCTTTTTCTTCTCCACGGCTACACCTCCTCGGACGTAATCTTTCCATCCTTATCGACAATATCAACACGCTTGATATTGTGCGCTTTCGCATATTTCACCGCGCATTTAGGGCACTCGCCGAGAAAATGATAGACGATCCTTCCCTCGGAAATAAGCTCCTCACAATGCTTTAATACGGCAATCTCCACACCCTGTTCACCGAATATCAGTACGTCGGGCGGCGTCATAAACATCGTTTTCCGCATGAGCACCTTTGCAGCAGCCTCAACGTTGACCGCAAAGCCGACCGCCGCTGCGTCACGTCCAAAATCGCCGAGCAGTGTATCGTAACGGCCGCCCGAAAGCGCAGGCTGACCGTAACCCTCGACATAACCGCGGAAGATAATTCCCGTATAATAGTCCTTTTTATGGACGAGACCGAGATCGACGCGAATTTTCTCCTCGGAGATAATCTCACTCAGATCGTGGCAAAGCTTTTCAAGCTTTTGCAGCTTCGCTTCAAGAACATCTCCTTGCAGATATTTACGCGCCTTCCCAAACACCTCAAACCCTCCGAACAGTCTGGGCAGCGCCTTGAACGCCTCCTCCTCGGAAGTTTTCGTTTCCGAATAAACGCTGTCCAACATAGGCAGATTCTTGGTTTCGATCCAATTCCGGGTATTCGCGGCGAGTTCAACATCACATTCGTAATCCGACATAAGCTCGGTGAAAATACCGCTGTCTCCTATTTCGAGACGGAAATCCTCATCACACTCGGCAAGCGCCTTTGCAGCGAGTACAAGCGCTTCGTAGTCGGCAGCATCGCTGTTTCCGCCGAGTATCTCAATTCCGCACTGGGCGATCTCATCGTCGCGTCCGCTATCCTTAGGGTTCACCATAAAAATGTTCTGATTATAAAACAGTTTTAGCGGCAGCTCCTCGGAGCTTAAGCGCGTAGCCGCAAGTCTCGCTATCGGCATGGTGCTGTCCGGTCGGAGCACCATAAGGCGGTTTTTTCCGTCGACGAGCTTGTACATGGTCTCCTGCGGAAAATACCGCACCTTGCCGTTGAATACGTCGTAAAATTCCAATCCCGGAGTGATTACCTCGGAATAGCCATAGTTCTCAAACAGCCTTGTAATACGCTCGGAAATGGCGCGCTTGGCGGCACATTCCTCAAACAGCAGATCACGGGTTCCCTCGGGAGTCAACAAATCATTTCTTTTCAAAGCGTGATTTCCTTTCATTGCACTTTACCTTGATAATACGGTAACATAGCATTGTGCTACTATAATATAGTAGCACATTAAAGCCGTTTTGTCAAGCGGAGCGGAATATTTTGGTCAATATTTCAAAATTATTCAACGCTCCGCAAAACTTTTAAACAAAATCACATATCAAACAGCGTGAATTGCGCCGATTGCTGGAATCCGTTAAATACTCCCATTACCTTCAGCTTTTCGATAACGGTACTATTTACTCCGCTTGCCTGCTGTATCTCGTCAATGCTTATGCAATCACCGCTGTCAATCGCTTCCTTGAGCTTTACCGCCGCGTTTTCTCCGCAGCCCGACACCGCCATAAACGGCATTCTGAGCTTGCCGCCCTCGACCACATAGGTCACGGCGTTGGAGAGCTTCGCGTCAACGGGCAGCACCTCAATACCGCGCATCATCATCTCATAGACGAGCTGGAGAGCTTCGGCAATGCCCTTCTCCTTAGCGCCGGGAGTTGGCATTGACTGAATAGTCTTTATGCGCTGCTTTACCGCTTCCTTGCCCTGCATAATAACATCAAGCTCCATATTCTCGGTGTGCTTTGTGAGTGTCGCGGCATAAAATTCCGCAGGGTGGTATATCTTGAACCATGCCAGCTTTACCGCCGCGGTAACATATGCTGCCGCGTGAGCCTTAGGAAACATATACTTGATCTTCTTACAGCTCTCGACATACCAGTCCTCGACATTATGATCCTTGAACGCCTGATATATCTCATCATTGAACAGCTTTTTCGCATTACCCTTACGGGTAATCTCCATTATTTTGAACGCCATTGACGGATCGAGACCCTTATGCATAAGGTAAACCATTATGTTGTCACGCGTTCCGATAACGTCCGAGATAGTGCAGGTGCCGTTCTTGATAAGCTCCTGAGCATTGCCGAGCCAAACGTCCGTGCCATGCGACAGACCCGATATCTGCAGAAGATCGGAAAAGCACTTTGGCTGAGCGTCGACAAGCATCTGCATCGCAAAGCTCGTGCCGAATTCGGGGATACCCCATGTTCCGCACTGTACACCGATATCATCGGGTTTAAGCTTTATCGGCTCTGTTGACGTAAACAGCTTGTATACCTCGGGATCAGAAGTAGGCACGTCGGAAATTTTGATGCCCGTCATATCCTCAAGGTGCTTGTACAGTGTCGGCACATCATGTCCGAGCTCGTCAAGCTTGAGGATAGTGTCGTGCAGCGCATGGAAGTCGAAATGCGTCGTTATCATATCACTCTCGGTCTTGTCAGCGGGGTGCTGAACGGGAGTGAAATCGTACACCTCGAAATCGTTCGGCACAACTACCATTCCTCCCGGGTGCTGTGAGGTCGTCCGCTTAACACCCGTACAGCCAATAGACAAGCGCTCCATTTCGGCGTTGTTGTAAACTATCCCGCGCTCCTCACAATATTTCTTTACGAAGCCGAACGCCGTCTTGTCCTGAACGCCCGAGATGGTTCCCGCCTTGAATACGTGATCCTTACCGAACAATTCCTCAGTGTAACGGTGTACCTTGCCCTGAACCTCTCCCGAAAAGTTGAGGTCAATATCGGGGGCTTTGTCTCCTTTGAAGCCGAGGAACGTCTCAAACGGGATATCGTGACCGTCTCGTATCATATCGATATCGCAATGCGGACATTTTTTCGGCGGCAGATCAAAGCCCGAACCTACCGTGCCGTCGGTAACGAACTCGTTATGACGGCACTTAGGACAACGGTAATGCGGCGGCAAAGGGTTGACCTCGGAAATGCCGGACATTATCGCAACGAACGACGAGCCTACCGAACCACGCGAGCCCACTAGATAGCCGTTATCCTCGGAATATTTTACCAGCTTCTGCGCAATCATATACAGTACCGAAAATCCGTACTTTATAATTGCATCAAGCTCTTTGTTCAGGCGCTTTTCAACCAGCTCCGGGAGCTCGTCGCCGTACCACGCGTGCGCTCTGCTCCAGCAAAGATCCTGAAGCTCCTGCTCCGCGCCCTCGATAGACGGCGTGTAGGTTCCCTTTGGAATAGGACGGATATCGTCGCCGATCATATCCGCGACCGCATTGGTGTTAGCGACTACTACCTCAAACGCCTTTTCTTCTCCAAGGTAGTCGAATTCCTTCAGCATTTCGTCGGTGGTGCGAAGATACAGCGGAGCCTGATTATCTGCGTCCTTGTAGCCCTGTCCCGCCTGCAAAATGGTACGGAAAACAGCGTCCTCTTTATCCTTGAAGTGAACGTCGCAGGTCGCAACACACAGCTTTCCGAGCTTGTCCGCGAGGTCGACGATACGACGGTTGAGCATTCGCAATCCCTCCTCATCGGGAACGCGACCCTCGCGCACAAGGAACTGATTGTTCGCTATCGGCTGAATTTCAAGATAATCATACATCCCTGCGATCTTCTCAATCTCCTCCTGCGGCTTACCGTCCAGTATCGCGCGGAATAGCTCGCCTGCCTCGCACGCGGAACCGATGATAAGCCCCTCGCGGTACTTTTGCAGCTCTGAGAGCGGTATGCGCGGCTTTTTATAGAAGTATTCAAGGTTGGACAATGAAATCAGCTTGTACAGATTTTTCAGTCCCGTCTTATCCTTTACCAGTATTATCATATGGTACATTGGCAGTTTTTTCGGATCAACGTCGCCGAGTATTCCGTTCAGATCGCCGAATTTCTCCAGTGTGCCAAGCTTGCCTGCATCAGACAGCAGCCGCAGGAATATCGACGTGAGCATCTTCGCGTCGTCTATCGCACGATGGTGGTTAAAGTCGCCGAGCTTGTACTGCTTGGCTACGGTATCAAGCTTGTGATTTTTGAGATTAGGCAGAGCCGCCCTGCAAAGCGCCACGGTATCAACAGAGCTGAACGCGTACTTAACGCCCTGCCGCTCGCACGCCGCCTTGATAAATGACGTATCGAACTGCGCGTTATGCGCGACAAGAACAGCTCTCCCAGCGAATTCGAGGAAGTCCGCGAGCGCCTTTTGCTCGTAGGGAGCGTCTGATACCATATCGTCGGTAATGCCAGTAAGCTCGGTAATGTTCTCGGGTATAGGCATATTCGGATTCACAAAGGTCTGAAATTCTCCAACTATTTCACGGTTTTTCAGCTTAACCGCGCCTATCTCCGTCATTCTGTCGTTAACGGGAGAAAGTCCCGTCGTCTCAAGGTCAAACACCACTATCTCGCCGTCTACGGGATAATCGCCGCACCCCGAAATCAGCGAGCCGCTGTCGTTGACGAAATACGCCTCAACGCCGTATATGAGCTTCATGACCTGCTCGTCCTTGTTGATCTTTTCGATAGTGTTCATCGCCTCGGGATATGCCTGCAAATTGCCGTGATCGGTGATCGCAACAGCCTTATGACCCCATGCGTGAGCCTGCTTTATAAGCTCTGCGGCGGGCGTTATCGCGTCCATATCGGACATATTCGTATGCATATGGAGCTCCACGCGCTTTTGCTCCGCCGTATCCTTGCGCGAATGAGTAGTAACTCCGGCAATGGAATTCGGTCGGATATTCAGCGACTTGGCAAAGGTATCGAACTCGAATTTGCCCGAAACTATAAGCGACTTTCCCACCGCAATGTTTCCCTTTACAATATCGGTATTCTCAACACCTGTGATGACCTTAAGTATCTGCGAGGAGGTCCTATCCGAGAAATAGGCAGTGTAAATGAGTGTCTTGCCGTCACGTGAGACTTTCTCGTCGGTCTTGAACACAGTTCCCCATACGGTTGCCTCGTCCTGATCCCCGAACGGTTCCGCCATGGGCGCGGGCGAATCGAAATTCCCCTTGCCATAAAATAGCTTCGCCATGTCGCCGAAGTGCTCGTTTTTAAAGCCGAGCATTATCTCGGACGGTTCAGCCGCAAACTGCGGTCTTCGGGAACGGTTTCCACCGCCGGAGGAATACCCTCCTCCCGATGGATAAGAACGCTCTTTCGGCGCGGGAACATCCTCCGTAACAGAGACCTTCTCCACAGGAGCGCTCTGCTCCTGTAAGATGTACTCGTCAACGTCAAGCTCGTTGTCGGAAGAGAGCATAATGGTGATTTTCATACCGAAAAAGCCGTTTACAAACGACTCTATCTTCTTCTCCATGCCAAGCCCCGACAGAAGTCTCCTGCCCCCGGAACGGAGAGTTATCTCGTATGTGTTGTCGTCGTTGGATAGCTCCGCGCCGTCAAAATAACCGTTTATCGCGATATTCTTTCTTTTCAGCAATTCAATTACGTCAAATATGTAATCTCCGCTGAATAGGCTCATATGGTACTTCGGATAAATCGTGACCTCGGTACCAAGCGCCGCGGAGAGCATTTCCGATGCCGACAGCAGCTCCGTCATCGGAACGAGCTCGTCCAGCTCCAGATTTATGTTAAGTATATCTTTCGTCTCATCGCGCAGAATTTTCAGAACGCGGCCTTTGCCTATCACATCGGAAAGACCGACGGTCAACGGCAGGTCAAATAACGTTGCACTCATTCAAAAATCCCTCTTTCAAAACATTTCTATTTCCTTTTTCAATTCATCTAAAATCATATTTTCGGGAACCTTTCGAAGAATTTCTCCCTTTCGGAAAATAATTCCCTCGCCGTTTCCGCCCGCTATCCCGATATCCGCCTCGCGAGCCTCCCCCGGACCGTTCACGGCGCAGCCCATAACCGCAACCTTTATTGGCTTGTCAACGTCCCGCAGCATTTCCTCGACGCGGTTCGCAAGGGAGATAAGGTCTATTTTCGTGCGTCCGCAGGTCGGACAGGAGACTATCTCCGCGCCTCCGCCCATTCCGCATGCCTTCAGAATATCCTTCGCGGCGTATACCTCCCTTATCGGATCGGCGGTGAGCGAAACGCGTATCGTGTCGCCTATGCCGTCGCAGAGCAGCGAGCCTATCCCGACAGCGGATTTCAACACGCCCATATGCTCCGTCCCCGCTTCGGTAACACCAAGGTGCAGCGGATAGTCCGCTTTCTGCGATAACAAACGATATGCCGCTATCGTCAGTCGAACGTCGGAGGACTTTATGCTTATCACGATATCGTCAAAATCGCAGTCGTTAAGCAGCTTGACGTGACCGAGAGCGCTTTCGACCAGCGCCTCGGGAGTAGGGCTGCCGTACTTTTCCAGCAGCTCGCGCTCCAACGAGCCCGAATTCACGCCTATCCTTATCGGAACGCCGTTTTTGCGGCACGCGTCCGCAACCGCCTTTACCTTGTCCGCGCCTCCGATATTTCCGGGGTTTATGCGAACCTTGTTCACACCCGCGTCAACACACGCAAGCGCTATTTTGTAATCGAAATGGATATCCGCGACTATCGGCACGGATACCGCTTTTTTCAGCGCCGTTATCAGCAGCGCATCCTCAATTCTCGGAACAGCCGCGCGGATTAACTCGCAGCCCGCCTGTTCAAGCTTGACCGCTTGTTCGACGCTTTTTTCAATATTTTCGGCGGGGATATTCAGCATTGACTGAACGTATATCTTTCCGTCGCCAAGCGTTAAATTGCCGACCTTTACAGTTTTTACCGTCCTCATTTAGCGCCTCCCGAAAAACCGCCCGTCACTAGCTTTGCAATGTCGTTGAACGTCACGACGACCATAAGCAGCATAAGCAGCGCAAAACCCACAAAATGAACCATACCCTCGACCTCGGGCTTTACGGGTTTTCTGCGTATCGCCTCGACTATCAGGAATACGAACCTAGCGCCGTCAAGAGCGGGTATGGGCAGCAGGTTGAACACGCCGACGTTGATGGTTATCAGCGAGACGATACTCATCAGGTCGGAGAACGTGTATTGGCTCACGGCCTCGGAAATAACTGTGCCAACTCCGATAGGTCCCGAAAGATCGTTCAGTCCATACTTGCCGCGGAGCATATCTATAAGTGTCATTATGATGAGACGCGCCGTCGAACAGCCCTCGCGGAAACCCTCTACAACGACATTTTTGAAGTTCTTTTCAAGCGGATAAACGTAGAAATCGAAATAAATTCCCGTCAAGCCGTTGTCGTTTTCGATAGTCATAAATTCCACGTCGCGGAGCGTAACCTTTTCGCCGTTTCTGAGGACTTCAAAATCAAATACGAGATTGCCCTCGGCATTTTTGCGGTCGCTGCTCTGGAGCTTGTAGGTAACGTCCGAAATTGAGAAGATCGGCAGTCCGTCAACGCTGAGTATCTCGTCGCCCTTTTGCAGATAATTATCGGAAACGCTCTGCTCGCGGAAGTCGACTATCGTCGTGGAGGCGATAGCATTAGCGCTCAAAAGCGAGATAATAACGACTATATAACCCAATATCAGGTTCATAAGCGGACCTGCCAGAATAACTATCATACGCTGCCATACGGGCTTGCGGTTGAACGCGCGGGGATTTGAATCGATGTCTATCTCGCCCTCGGCATATCCGCCGTTCTCACCCTCAAACGAGCAGGAACCGCCTATCGGAAACGCACGGATAACGTACTCTGTCTCCTTGCCCTTTTTGCGCAGGATAACGGGACCCATTCCGAACGCGAACTCCTTGACATATATCCCGCACAGCTTTGCGGCGATAAAGTGACCGAGCTCATGCAGTAAAATTATTACACAGAATACAAGAATTGCTATTATGATCGGCATATTTACTCTCCAAACTTTGTTAACACATATTTTTCCGCCTCCGCCCGCGTTTCGAGTATATCGTCAAGCGACGGGTCAGTGATATAATTTACGTCGGCAAGCGCGGAATTGACCGCTTCTCCGATATCAAGAAAGCGTATCTTGTCGCGCAGAAACAGCGATACCGCCGCCTCATTCGCACAATTTACGATACATGGCGCGTTTCCGCCCATTGTAATCGCTTTCTTCGCGGCGGCAAGACAGGTGAATGTCTCCTCGTCGGCTCGTCCGAACGTCAGCTCGCCAACGTCAAACAGCGAGAGCCTTTTCGCGGGGCACGACAGCCGTTTCGGATACGTCAGCGCCAGCTGTATCGGCAGCCGCATATCGGCACTTCCGAGCTGCGCTATTATCGCGCCGTCCTCGAATTCCACAGCCGAATGGATAATACTCTGCCGCTGAACGACGATCTCCACCTGCTCGGGTCGGGCAGCGAACAGCCACACCGCTTCGATTAACTCCAAGCCTTTATTCATCAGCGTTGCGCTGTCTATGGTTATCTTTGCACCCATGCTCCAGTTTGGGTGTCGGAGCGCCTGTTCACGGGTAACGTTTTCCAGCTGAGAGCGTGTTTTCCCGTAGAATGGTCCGCCCGACGCCGTAAGAATTATCTTGGAATAGCGGTTCTCGCCCGCTCCTATAAGGCACTGGAATATTGCCGAATGCTCGCTGTCTATCGGGAGCAGCTTAACGCCATGCCGTTTCACAGCCTCGGTAACAAGCTTTCCGCCCGAGACAAGCGTTTCCTTGTTCGCAAGCGCGATATCGTTGCCCGCTTCTATCGCCGAAAGCGTAGGCAGCAGACCGACCATTCCGACTACGGAGTTTACGACGCGTCCACATTTCAATGCCGCCAGCTCGCGAATTCCGTCAATTCCCGATATCACCTTGATATCCGTATCGGCAAGGCGCGTTTTCAGATCACCATAACGGCTCTCGTCCGCAATGGCGACAAATTCGGGTCTGAACTCTCTCGCCTGCCGCTCCAACTGTTTGGTGTTTCCGTTTGCGGACAAAGCCTTTAATCTTATATTATGCGCACGGCATACGTCTAATGTCTGTGTACCTATCGAGCCTGTCGAGCCGAGTAAAACTATATCATCCATATTGTAACCTTATTTCACGTAAGCTATTAACAAAATCACCCATTCATTAACATCTGAATGGGGATTTTCATTATTGCATTTTATTGCATGATCGGGGATAAGAACTTGAATACCACATACAGAAACGGCGCTACGAAGAGCACGCTGTCAAAACGGTCGAGAACGCCGCCGTGTCCCGGCATGAGGTTGCCGAAATCCTTAACATCATACTGACGCTTGATGACCGACGCAGACAAATCACCCAGTACTCCTATGCCCGACGCGACCATTCCCACGGGGATAAGCACCGCGTAGTTCATCTTGACATCGGTAGGCAGTACCAAATTGTATACAAGACACTGTACCGCGACTACCACGCCGACGGTAACGATACCGCCAATAAATCCTTCAACCGTTTTCTTAGGGCTTATCTTGGGACAAAGCTTGTGCTTGCCGAAGAATGTGCCGACAAAGTATGCTCCCGAATCGCCGAACCAAGCGCAGAACAGCAGATAAACAACCATAAACACACCGGGATAGAAATCCCATGTCGGGTCGAGATAGCGTATATAAACTATGCAGCTAAGCGCCGCGGGAATTACCAGCGCCGCGCTTCCGCAAGTCGCTATATTCTCAAATTTGACCGTTTTGTAACAGAAAAGCATTATCAAAAGCAGTATCAGCACATACACAAGATAAACGGGTACAGAAAAACGATTCAGCAGCGGTATATTGTACAAAAACGGCACTGTAAGCGAAAAGATAACGCAGAACCAACAAAGTCCCTTGTGATTTTCACACTTTACAGCGTGAACGATCTCCCATGTTCCGATAGCTCCGAAAATCGACAACACCGACAGATACAACCATTTGTTGTCGATAAACAGAATGCTCACACCCACCACAATACCGACAAGCGCGGTCAAAATTCTTTTGAGCATAAAACTGCCTTTCCAACCGAATACTAAATTCCGCCAAATCTGCGGTTTCTTCCCGCGTATTCGCGTATCGCGTATTCCAAATCATTTTTTGTAAAATCGGGCCAGAGCACGTCCATAAAGATAAACTCGGCATATGCCGCCTGCCAAATCAGGAAGTTCGACAAGCGCTGCTCCCCGCTCGGACGTATCACCAGATCAAGCGGCGGCATTTCGCTTGTATACAGATATTCGCCGATAAGCTCCTCGGTAATGTCGTCGGGCGTTATCTCCTTCTGCGAGCATTTCACCGCAAGCGTTCTCGCGGCGTTGCAAATCTCCGCCCTGCCGCCGTAATTCAGCGCTATGCCGACGATAAAACCTGTGTTGTTCTTTGAGGTCTGCATAATATCGATAAGCTCGTCTTGAATATCCTTGTCAAACGTCATGATATCGCCGAGTATGATAATGCGGATATTCTCATCCGCCGAGGCGCGTATATCCTTGAGGTAACGCCTCAGCAAGTCCATTATGCCCTTAATCTCGTCGGGAGGTCTGCGCCAGTTCTCGGTAGAAAACGCGTAAAACGTCGCGCATTTCACACCCAGCTCGCGACACCAATTTATCGTTTTCTTAAAAACCGCCGCGCCCTGATTGTGACCGAAATTCCGCGGCATTACACGTTTTTTCGCCCAACGCCCGTTGCCGTCCATAATAAAGCCGATATGTTGCGGGATATTCTCCATCAGATCGCCATTATTTCCTTGTTCTTGTCCTCGCCGATCTTGTCTATCTGCTCGATAAACTTATCGGTAAGCTTTTGAATGTTCTTCTCTGCTTCCTTAACGTCGTCCTCGGTGATCTCGTTAGCCTTTTTCTTGGCCTTGATCTTGTCAATACCGTCGCGGCGGACGTTGCGAACAGCAACCTTGCTTTCCTCGCAGATCTTGCTGACTTGCTTGCAAAGCTCCTTACGTCTGTCCTCGGTGAGCTGCGGGAACGCGATTCTCAGTACTCTGCCATCGTTTGTCGGATTGATACCGAGATCGGACGCCTGAATAGCCTTCTCGATAGGCTTTAACTGCGACGCGTCATAAGGCGAAACTACCAAAATTCTCGCCTCGGCTACCGAAATGGAAGCCATCTGGTTTATAGGGGTAGCCGTGCCGTAATAATCAACAGTGATCCTGTCGAGTACCGTGGGATTTGCTCTGCCCGCGCGAATAGTGCCAAGCTCGCTCTCAAGGGCGTTTATGCACTTGCCCATTCTTTCCTTGGTATTATCGATTACTTCTTTCATAATATTCTCCAATCTGCATCAAATTACTTATGCTTTGTGACCAAAGTGCCTATGCTCTCGCCCATTACAGCGTCGTATATATTATCAGGCCGGCTGAGATCAAACACTATGATCGGTATATTGTTTTCGGTACAGATCGCGGCAGCTGCACTGTCCATGACCTGTAATCTTTTTACCAGTACCTCGTGATGAGTGATGACGTCATACTTTACCGCGTCGTGGAACTTTTTGGGGTCTTTGTCGTAAATTCCGTCGACCATTGTCGCTTTCAAAATAACGTCGGCTTTAAGTTCCGCGGCTCTTAATGCCGCCGCGCTGTCCGTTGAAAAGAACGGATTGCCCGTGCCGCAGCCGAAAATGACGATTCTGCCCTTTTCAAAATGCCTGAGCGCCTTGCCAAGAATAAACGGTTCGGCGACCTGCTGCATGGTAATCGCTGTCTGAACGCGGACCGTACAGCCCAGCCCCTCCAGAACGTCCGCGACCGCTAGCGCGTTCATCGTTGTCGCAAGCATACCGATATGGTCTGCGCGTGCTCTGTCGGCACTGTTGGCGCTTCTGCCGCGCCAGAAGTTGCCGCCGCCGACAACTATGCCTATCTGCGCTCCCGCGTCTGCCGTTTTCTTGATACTGCGGCAGATATTCTCGACAGTGGGCATATCCAGTCCCATTTCTCTGTCGCCCGCAAGCGCCTCGCCGCTCAGCTTCAGCAACACCCGCTTATACTTTGGCGTTCTAACATCACTCATCACATTACCTCCCCCGAGATCAATAGTCCAAAACCCTTATTCTTCCCAGTATCTTCGCTCCGTCGGACACCTTTTCACAAGCGTTCAAAGTGTCCTTTTCGGACATTACTCCCGTGATAAACGCAAGCTCGTTTTCTGGCTGTTTCTTGGAGGACAGATATTCAACATTACCGAAAAGCGCCTTGATAACCGCCTTTGTGACCTCGACATTATCGGCAAAGAGCCTGATGTAGTTCGCGCAGGTGAACCTGTCAAACGGACGGATAAACGACTGCTCGCTATCGACCCATGTAAGCGAACGCGAGGTGTCGGAATGCTTAACAGCCGAGACGATATCGGAAACGACCGCGCTCGCCGTAGGCAGTTTGCCCGCGCCCTTGCCGTAGAACACAACATCGCCCGTAGCGTCACCGCGCACCAGTATCGCATTGAATACGTCGTTTACTCCCGCGAGCTGACTCTCGTCCTTGATGACCGCGGGGAAAACGCCAATCGAAATCTCGTTCCCTTCCTCGCGGCGAGCGCAGCCGATAAGCTTGATCTTCGCATCAAAGCTGTCCATGTATTCAACGTCCTCTAGCGTTACATTAGTAATGCCCTCGGTGTGTACATTATCGGGGTAAACATGCTTTCCGAATGCAAGCGACGCCAGTATGCAGATCTTTCTGCAAGCGTCGATACCCTCAACGTCGGCGGTGGGGTCGTGCTCCGCATAACCCAGCTCTTGCGCTATCTTGAGAGCCTCCTCGAAATCCATACCGTCACGTATCATCTTAGTTAAAATGAAGTTCGTCGTACCGTTGAGTATACCCGCTATCTCGTCGATCTCGTTTGCCTCAAGACAAGCATGAATGGGCTTGATTATCGGGATACCGCCGCCAACGCTCGCCTCGAAAAAGAAGTTCACGTTCTTATCCTTTGCGATAGTCAGCAGCTCTGCGCCCTTGGCCGCGACAAGCTCCTTATTTGAAGTAACAACGCTCTTCCCCGCCTCCAGAGCGGATTTAACATACCCATAGGAGAACTTCAGACCGCCGATGACCTCGGCGATAACGCTCACCTCGGTATCGTTCAGAATAACGTTAAAATCCTTGACGAACTTATCCGCATACGGACTGTCGGGGAAATCCCTCACATCCAGAATATATTTAATATCAAGCGGCTCGCCTGCTTTCTTCTCGAGGTTTTCCCTATTTTTATAGAAGACCTCGACAGTTCCCGAGCCTACCACGCCATAGCCCAGAACGGCTATTTTTGCCATAATTTAACATCCTTTCCCTTTGATTTATATATATCTTATTTATTATACCACAATATTGCCAAAATTGCAAGTATTTTTTGTCAAATATTATATACATCACCAAAAGTCCGTATAGCACAAAGTTCCCCTCAGACATTTTCTATATTATACCACATTACTGGTATATTTTCAAGTACCGCGAAAAATTATTCCCGCGCCAGCAGCACGGGAAACACGTTAATTTTTATTAGACACTTTGCGCAGATTTGCGCATTTAAGCAGTGTAACAAGAAACAGTATGATGCCAACGCCCGTGAGGATATGACCTATCCCCGCAATGCCCGAGATCGACGCGTCCGCGCCCTTGGACAGCGCCGTGCCGAGTATCTGCGTTACTCCGCGCACCGCCATCATCACCGCCGCGAGCGGCACTCCGATATTGTACACCACCATAAACGCCTTGAACGTCTTTTGACCGTTCAGGTCAATATCCTTTGCGAACAGTGCCGCTATCAGGAAAACGGCCATTCCCAGCATAAACAGGTGCGTATGTACCTTGCCAAGCGACGTTGCCCCCATATAATCGTTGAACTTCGTGAACTCGCGGTAGAATACGCCGCCCGCAAGCGCCGCGATAGCGTATACCAAAGATATTTTAAGACATTTTTTCATAATAACCTCCATTTATGATCTATTTTTGAAAACCATTGTCTTATTGACTTTCGGAAGCTAAAGCAAACCGGTAAGCCTTTCAACTGTCGAAAATGCGGCAAACCAAAGCCTCCGCCCCGTTCTGCCGCATTTAAACATCTTTTACTCGTAGGTCACACTTACTCGCCGCAAAGCTCCTTGTACAAGCCAATATACAGCTTAGCCGAGCTTGCCCAGCTGAAGTCGGTCTTCATTGCACGGGTCACCATCTTCGACCACTCGGAACGGTTGTCGTAATACTGCTTAGCGCGTCTGATAGCCGTCAGCATATCGTGAGCATTGTAGCTCTGGAACGTGAAACCAATTCCGTTATCGCCCGCGTCGATAATGCTGTCCTTAAGACCGCCCGTAGCACGTACAACAGGAATGGTTCCGTATCTCGCCGCGATCATCTGCGCAAGACCGCAGGGCTCGCTCTTGGACGGCATAAGGAATATATCCGCGCCCGCATAAAGTCTCTTCGCAAGCTGCGGATTGTAGCCGCGGTAAAAACCAACCTTATCGGGATAACGCCAGTGCATTTCCTGGAAAAAGTCCTCGTACTGACGCTCGCCCGAGCCGAGGATAAACACCTGAACATCGGTAGCAATTATTTCGTCGAATACATACTTCACCAAATCAAAGCCCTTGTGATCGGCAAATCGGGAGATCATCGCGATACACGGAATATCGTACTGCGGCATGCCGAATTCCTCAAAGATAGCCGCCTTGCACGCTGCCTTGCCCTTATGGCTCTTAGCAGAAAACTTTGCCGCGATAGTATTGTCGGTCTCGGGATTGTACAAATCGACGTCAATACCGTTCAAAAAGCCGCAAGTCTTGTACTGCTTATTACGCAGAATTCTGTCAAGACCGTGAGAGAACCACGGATCGAGAATTTCCGTTGCGTAGGTCGGCGAAACGGTAGTCACCTTGTCGGCAACCTCGATAGCACCCTTCATAAAATTGACGTCCTTGTCGTACTCAATAATATTTACGTTGTGCGGAGGAATACCGACGATATCCTTTACGAGATCGAGACCGTACTGTCCCTGATAACCTATATTGTGAATGGTAAACACGTTCTTGATATCGCCAAAGCCCCACTCTTTCTTGTAGAACAGGTGATGATAAACGGGGATAAGAGCGCACTGCCAGTCGTTGGAGTTGATGATCTGCGGATGGAAGTCGATATGACGGAGCATCTCCAGCACAGCGCGGCTGAAAAATACGTATCTCTCCGCGTCGTCGTAGTATCCGTACAGACCGCCGTCGCGCTTAAAGTAGTACTCGTTGTCGAGGAAGTAATAAGTAACGCCGTTTACCTCCTGAGAAAAAACGCCGCAATACTGACTTCTCCAGCCCACGGGCACAGTGAAGTTGGTGATAAAATGCATCTTTTCCTTCTGCTCGGGCTTGATTGTGTTGACATAATACGGCATAACAACACGCGCGTCATGTCCCGCCTGAACCAGAGCCTTGGGCAGAGAGCCCGCTACGTCTGCAAGTCCGCCGCTTGCCGCAAAGGGGAGCGCCTCGCTTGCCGCATACAAAATTCTCATTGTTTCCGACCTCCTATTGTAAATGAAATGCTGTGGAGAGAATCCGCAGACATTCTCCCGCATTGTCAAAATTCTCCGCGCCGTTACACCGCCTGAAAGACAAGCCTGTAACATTGATTTAATTATACCACCTTTTTCTCCAAATTGCAAGTAGATTTTACCGATTTTATAAAAAAGAGTATAATATTTTGTGCGGCGCAGGTTGCAGCCGCACAATATTTATTGTTTTGGAAAAGATCAGCTTCTCGGGATAACAGAGGCTACCGCGCCCGCGAGCTGGCTTATCGGCATTGTCTGCAAATAGATCTTGCCGGGACCCGTTACGACCGTGTTGAACAAGCCCTCGCCGCCGAAAAGAACGTTGCCCACGCCCTTTACGGTCTGGATATCCATAGTGCAGGTACCCGTCATTGCCGCGAGGTAGCCCGTGTCGATAAGCATCTGCTGACCCGCCTGGAGATCGTACTCAACGACATAGCCGTCAATCTCGACAAGCGCTATGCCCTTTCCGTGCAGACGCTGCATAATAAAGCCTTCGCCGCCGAAGAAGCCCGCGCCAAGCTTTTTCTGGAACGCAACAGAGAATTCAACGGAAGGTTCGGAAGCCAGATAGCCTCCCTTTTGAACGATCATATCACCCTGACCGATATCAAACGGAATGATTGAACCAGGAACACTCGACGCAAACGCGATCATACCCGGACCGCCCTCCGCGGTATATGTATTCTGGAACATGGACTCTCCAGAAAACATCTTGCTGAACGCCTTGCCTATGCCGCCCGTACCCGTCGCCATTTTCATATTCGGCGTCATCCACGACATTGCACCCTTCTGGCACATTACGCTTTCTCCGCCCTCCAGATAAACCAAAGCAACGGGCATCGGTTCGCCTTTAATTTCGTATCTCATAATTTTACTCCTTTATTTTTCGACGGTCATACCGCCGTAATTATCAACTCAATTTGTAGCCGCCGCAAACGATCTTGTATCGGTCACGGGAGCGAGCAGCACCTTGCCCGTGCCGCGGTATACGTTAACGAGACCTTCTCCGCTCGCCGCGGAGCCTATAAGCGTCTTTGTAGTACGTTCCACCGTGAACGACAGACTCGCCGACCAGCATACCGCATACGGTCCGTCTACCTTTAGCTCGTCGTTTTGCAGCTCAATCTCGATTAGCTCCGACTCCGGAACATTGCTTTCAAGCGCCGCAATGCCGTTTCCCGAAAGGCAGAGATTGAATAACCCCTCGCCGCCGAGAACTGCCGATGACACATTCTTCCGTGCTGTGACCGACTGATTTACAGTACCGTCGCAAGCGAGGAACATTCCGTCCTCAATAACGATACCGCTTCCCCACTCCGCTACGTTTTTTAACAGAATGTACTTATATGTAGGCTCAAGCGCCAATATTCCGTTGCCCTTGTACTCGGGTTTGATCGCGGACTCCTTTGTCACAGCTCCGCGGAACATCTTTCCCACAAGGTCTCCGACATCTTTAACGCCCGTTGTGACCTCAACATGACCTGCCATCCACTGCATAGCGCCCGCCTGTATAACTGCGGTATTCTGCCCGTTAAGCTCGATTACCACTTGTCTTTTGCGAACGCCCATTTTCGACATAAAGTACTGTGCCTGAGCGTTAAAAGCGGAAACGCTCTTGTCTGCGCCGTACTCTATCACCGAAAAATATCCCAGACGAGCCGTTTCCATACGACTGCCCGACGTTAAATTTTTTATATTCATTAAGATACTCCTTCAATTAATCTTCACACTATATTTATTATACAATATATTCAAAGCTATGTCAAGGTCGCAAAACTGTTTTGTGCATAATTACAAAAAAATATGCTGAAATTTAGGTAAAAAGTTCAAGTTTTGCGGCTGCTTACTATTATAAAATAGAGCGCTGTGGTAATAAGTGTAAATGAAATTCCCCTTCCCAAAAATACGATCACCGCTATGCATATCAAGGAGAACACCGCGCCTGTCACACTCAATATCCTGTCGACATTTTCGGGCTTGCCGAAACGTATCAGTGCTATCTTGAGCAATCCGGCACCGTCAAGTTCGCCGATCGGGAGCAGATTGAACGCGCCCGTAAACATACTGACAGCAGAAGCGGAGAGAAATCCGAGATGATAAAACAGTACCGCGGAAATAAAATTGACCGCGCATCCCGCACTCAATACCAGCACCTTGACAGCGGGCTTGGCAAACTCCGTCCGCGCGGATGTTATGCGTATCCCGGCGCCGTAAAAGGTTATCTCGTCAGCAAATATCCCGAACATCGCCATAACAAACATATGCGCCAGCTCATGAACCGCGCACGCCGCCAGCGCCATAACGCCGAAGCCCGTGTTGTCCAGAAGCAGAAACAACGCTATCACAGCAAAGAATGAGAAATCCATTCGCAGTAGGGTTTTGTTTAATTTCAATTCTATCATAATTATAATGTATGCGGGGCTTGGACGGAAAAGAACGCGGAGCGCTCAATGGGTGATACCCTTAACGGAGAAATCTAAAAAACCGAATAGGATAGCTTATCCCCGCACATCTTGAAAAAGATGCGCGGGGATATTTTGTGAAAAGCTCGCCAAATTGGCAGCAATGCGGACTTGATTGCGCTAAAATTTTTTGACAAAATCATTCTACAAAATTTAAACCTAGGGATTTATGAATTTTCATCAAGAAAAATATTCAAAAATTGTATTTAAAAATGTGCTGCCGAACAACAGCAATTATGCTTTGACACGATTTAATTTCCAGAAATTGTGCTATTTGTGAAAAGGCGCTGTTTTGTTTGCACAAAAGATTTTTTGAGCAGTAAAACAAATTGTTGAATTTGCCGCAAATTTAAAGCCGGCAATTTTATGCTTGACATTGCAGCACAAATCTGTTATAATTCAATCATAAGGTTTTGCAAGAAAAATAAAATATAAATTCATTTTACGGACAATGGGGTTCATAAGCCATTGCCCGTATTTTCTTTTATCTGAAAGGGTGAACTTGATATGAATGAGCGCAATGATTACACCGGAAACACGGAAATAATGCTCGATAATATAGGGATGACCTACAAGACCGACGATAACAAAGACGTTACCGCGCTTACGAGTGTTTCTCTCGATATTCAAAAAGGCGAGTTTATTTCGCTGCTCGGGCCGTCCGGCTGCGGTAAGACCACGCTTCTCCGGATAATCGCCGATCTGCTCACTCCCACGCAAGGTACGATAACCGTAGGCGGCGAAACTCCCCGCGCGGCGCGTCTGGCGCAGCGCTACGGGATAGTGTTCCAGAGCGCGGTGCTGTACGACTGGCGGACGGTCAAGAAAAACGTTATGCTGCCGCTTGAGATAATGCACATTCCCAAAGCCGAGCGCGAGGAGCGCGCCGAAAAAATGCTGGAGCTTGTGGGCTTATCGGATTTCGCAAATCACTATCCGAACCAACTCTCGGGCGGAATGCAGCAGCGCGTCGGCATTGCAAGAGCACTGGCTATCCGTCCCGAGATACTGCTTATGGACGAGCCGTTCTCGGCACTGGACGAATTCACGCGCGAAAAGCTCCACATCGATCTGCTGAAAATATGGCGCAAGACTAACAAGACGATAGTCTTTGTAACGCACAATATTCAGGAATCGGTGTTTCTGTCGGACAGGGTGTGCGTGCTGTCGCCGCACCCGGGCAGGCTCTCGGCAGTGGTGGATATAGACCTTCCCCGTCTGCGCACAATGGAGCTAAAAAATACCCCCGAATTCACCGCGCTTGTCGCAAAGGTGCGCGGAAGCTTTGAGGGCGTATGAGGAGGCTGTTGCTATGAGCAAGTTGAAGCGAATTCTTAACTCACGGCAAATGGTTACATTTGTCTGGATAGCGGGAGTTATCGTAATATGGGAAATATTCGCGTTTATCGTCGCCGCGACAAAGCGCACTCCCGTGAACGTACTGCCGCATTTATGGCAGATAATCTCCTCATTTTTCAGCGATAACAAGGTAAGCGGCGAAATGACAATGGCGCAGCTTATAGGCAGCAGCTGCCGCGAAACGCTGCTTCGCGCGGGGCTTGGCTTCGCGATAGGAACGGCGGCTGGATTTCTGCTGGCACTGTGTATGAGCCTGTCGGGGATCGTCGAGAAGATAGCGTTTCCGTACCTGATGATAATTCAGATGATACCCATTCTGGGTATGGCTCCGATAATCCTCGCGGTGACGGGCGACATAAATATTTCGCGAATAATCATCGCCGCGATCCTGACGTTCTACCCCGTTTCAACAAATATTCTCGCCGGATTTAAGGCTGTGGAACGCGAAAAGCACGAGCTTATGTACTCATACGCGGCGAATAAATTGCAATTGTACACCAAAACCCTTATTCCCGCGTGTATACCGTACTTTTTTACGGGGTTGAAAATATCCGCGCCTATGGCGATAACCGCGTCAATTCTCGTGGATACCCTGCAGGGAGGAAACGGGCTGGGCTGTATGCTTTCGCAGTCGTTAAAAGGCGGTATGACAAGACTTGTTTTCTGGAATATAGTGCTGATAAGCGCGATGATCGGAATACTCAGCTTTGTCGTTATGGGGCTTATCGAGAAAATTCTCACGCCCTACAAGCGCAAGGGAGGCTGACAAAATGAATATGAAAAAAATTCGCCGCCGAATATCGGGTTTCGCGCTGCCGTTTGCGTTCGGCGTGCTGCTGGTTATACTGTGGCAGACGCAGGCTCTGCATATGTGGATGGGCACGGATACGATCACGCTGCCGCTGCCGACCAGAATAGGCGAGATAATCTCGGCAAATTTCGCGACGATCTCCGGGCATATCCGCATTACCGTAATAGTGGCGCTGGGAGGATTGGTCGTCGGCTCGGTTCTCGGTTACGCCATAGCTCTGGTGGCGACGGTTTTCTCGAAATGGGGCGCGGGCGGACTGACGATAATTTCGGCGTTCAACGCAATACCGATAGTCGCGCTGGCTCCCGTCGTCAACAATTGGACGCGCGACATAAGCACAGATGTGAGCCTGCGCAGCACCGTCGCGAAAATATTGGTCGTGACGATCTCCTGTACCGCTTCAATGAGCGTAAACGCGTTCCGCGGACTAACGGAGCTGAAACCGTTTTCCGAGGATCTGATGAAATCCTACGGCGCAAAAAAAATCACGGTGTTTACCAAGCTGCGGCTACCGAATAGCGTTCCGTACATATTCACAGCGCTGCGCGTAAGCGTTCCCGCAAGCGTTATCGGAGCGCTGGTAACGGAGTATTTTGCTGAGGAAACGGTAGGCGTGGGCAGGCAGATACGCGAAAACATCGTCAAGGGGCAATACCCCACCGCATGGGCGTATATCACGGTAGCGTGCGCTATCGGAATTATAATGTTCACGCTGCTTATGCTCGCGGAAAGACTTTTGCTTAAACGGCGGAGAGCGCAATAGCGCTTGACATATCAACAGAGAGTCAGAAAGGAAAAAATCATGAAAAGAACAAAGAAATTTTTGGCGGCAATTGCGGTAACGCTCGCGTGCGTGCAGCTTACCGCCTGCAGCGGCAGCGAAACAAGCGGTAATTCATCCGCTCCCGACAGCTCGCGGAACGATCCCGCAAGCGCCCCCGATAACAGCTCCGCTCCGAGCGGCGCCGTTATGACCTCCGAGGAGATCGTAAAGGCAGCCGCACAGGCGGGCAAGGTCGGCAACTGGGGTCTGGGCAACGAGTATGAAATTCAGGCACTTCTGACAAAATACGGACTGCCCACCACCTACATCACTCAGGACTTCACTATGGATCAGTTTGACGAGGATGCGGTAACGCTCGCCTCGGCAATGACCTACAACGAGCTGGGGCTTGTCCGCAACAGCTACGATGGCGGTTATAACTACGGCGATACCGTAAGCTGGATAGATATGAACAACGAGGGCGTGGCTATGCTGGAGGACAACCTATTCTGCTCAAAGGCTTTCGCGGAGGCTAATCCCAACACCGTAAAGGCGTTTGTAAGCGCTTCCATGAAGGGCTGGAGCTATGCCTGCGAGCACCCCGAGGAGGCTGCCGAGATCGTGTTCAAGGCGGGTTCGTCCGTTTCGCAGGATCATCAGCTGCATATGGCGAACGAGGTAGCAAAGCTTGTCACCACCGATATGAACGGTAATTCCGTTTCCGCCGCCGACGTCGGAAATATGGACGAAACGGCTATGCAGCAGACGCTTGATCTCGCGAAGAAATACGTTCAGCTTGAGGACGCGGATTCCAAGGCAAAGCTGGAATCGCTCACTCTTGACGATATCCGCAGCACAGCGTATCTGAAATATGACGCGGCGGCAGACGGCGCTCCCGAAAAGACCTCCGTTTCCGTTCAGCTGAAATGGCTGCCGCAGTGCCAGTTTATGGGCTACTACGTTGCCAAGGAAAAGGGCTACTATAACGAGGTAGGTCTTGACGTGAACATCGTTTCGGGAGGCGGCGACATTTCGGAGACTACGGCGGTCTACAACGGCACCGTTGACTTCGGCGTAACATGGGTATCCAACCTTATCAACGCGAATGCGGGCGGAATGGATCTGCTTGAGGTAGCGCAGGTTTATCAGCGCTCGGGTCTGGTATTGGTTTATAAAAACGATACCTTTACAAAATAAGATGTTCCTCAATTTATAGGTTGTTCTTTCCACGCTCCGCGCGGGCAGTCTGAATGCCCGCGCGGAACACGCGGAAAAGGTTATTTAACGGAGGCGTTTATATGGATATGGTAATTAAAAACGGCACTGTCGTTACGACGACCGAAACATTTAAGGCTGACGTCGCGGTGGAAAACGGCAAGATCGCGGCTATTGGCAGCAATTTGAATTATGACGGCGCAGAGATCGTCGACGCGTCGGGAAAGCTGGTTCTTCCCGGAGCCATCGACGCTCATACGCACCTCGCAATGCCGTTCGGCGGCACGGTCTCTTCGGACGACTACTTCGCGGGAACGCGCGCGGCAGCGTGCGGAGGTACGACGACGGTGTTTGACTTCGCGCTTCAGGACTTCGGCGAGAGCATGGTCGACTGATTCAAACGCCGCAACGCGCTCGCCGCTCCCGACGCGGCGGTGGACTATTCGTTCCACATCGGCGTAAAGGACATCTCGGGTGGACTGATAGACACCATCGGCGACGCCTGCGAGCTGGGGATCACAAGCTACAAGGTATTTATGGTATATGATTTCGGAGTTAAGGACGGCGTTTTCTATCAGCTGCTGTCCAAGTCCAAGGAATACGGCGCGCTTATCGCGGTTCATGCCGAGAACAACGAGCTTGTGAATACGCTTACCGAGCAGTACATCTCCGAGGGCAAGACCGACGCGTGGTATCACTATATGAGCCGTCCCGAATTTGTCGAGGGCGAAGCCGACGAACGCGCGATCTCGCTTGCCAAGGCGGCGAACGCCGCGCTGTACATCGTTCATCTGGCGAACAAGCAGGGCGTTGACGCGGTAACCAAAGCCAAGGACGAGGGCTATGAAATATACGCGGAAACCTGCCCACAGTATCTGCATTTCACAAGCGATGTGTACAAGCGCGCCGACGGGAGAAACTTTGTCTGCTCTCCGCCCATGAAAGGACAGGAAAGTCAGGACGCGCTCTGGGCGGCTATCAAGCGCGGCGATATCGACACGATTGCAACCGACCACTGCCCGTTTCAGCAGAGCGAAAAGGACTGGGGACTGAACGATTTCCGCAAGATACCGAACGGCTGCGCGGGTATCAAGAATATGTACCCGTATATGCTTGGCAAAGCTAACGACGGTGTGATCTCGTTCAACAAGGCAGTAGAGCTTTGCTCAACAAACCCCGCGAAAATATTCGGCTGCACCGATAAGGGCGCTATCGCCGTCGGCAAGGACGCGGATATCGTGATCTACGACCCGACGAAATACTTTACGATCTCACAAAGCAATATGCACTCCGACTGCGACCATACGGTCTGGGAGGGCGTTGAAGTCCACGGCTATCCCGTTCAGACCTACTCGCGCGGACGGCTCGTTTTCGACAACGGAGAATTTGTCGGTGAGCGCGGCTGGGGCAATTTTGTAAAGTGCGTAAAGCACACGGGAAAATAACCCGAAAGGATCGATTATATGATGCAAATGTTTATTTTGGAGGAAGCGGCGCGATGTCTGCTGTGTCAAAACGCGCCCTGCACCGCCGCCTGTTCGGGCGGCTACGACCCGGCTAGGGGAATCCGTGCGATTCGGTTTGATAATATTGAGGGGGCGGGAGCTTTTTTCGCGGAGAGCTGTAAGGACTGCTCCGCGCCGTGTGAGGATTCCTGTATACATTATGATTTTCCGATACGTATAAGGCGAATCGCCCGGCAGATTCCAAAGGCCGGTAAGGAAGCCGCCGATCTTTCGATATGCTTCTGCGGTGTCCGCTGTGAAAATCCGTTCTTTCTGTCAAGCTCGGTCGTCGCCAGCGGCTATGAGATGATAGCCCGCGCGTTCGATATGGGCTGGGCGGGCGCCGTTTATAAAACGATCGGCTTTTACAAGCCCGATGAGGTTTCGCCGCGTTTTGACGCTCCGCGCAAGGATGGAACGCCGTTTATCGGTTTCCGCAATATGGAGCAGATAAGCGACAAAAGCCTTGAGGAAAATCTGGAGATATTCCGCAGACTGAAAAAGAATTATCCGAACAAAATACTTGTTTCCTCGATAATGGGTCAGACCGACGCGGAGTGGACGGAGCTTGCGCGGCTTTCCGAGGAGGCGGGCGCGGATATTATAGAATGTAACTTCTCCTGTCCGCATATGAGCGCTCAGGGAATGGGCAGCGACGTCGGCGAGGATCTGCAGCTCGTAAAACGGTACACAGAGCTTGCAAAACTCGGAACTAAGCTGCCCGTACTCGCAAAAATGACCCCGAACATCGCTCATATCGAGATACCCGCAAAGGCGGCGATAGACGGCGGCGCGGACGGTATCGCGGCGATAAACACGATTAAAAGCATAACCACCTCGCACGAATCGGAGGTGTGCGGAAAGACCGCCGTTTCGGGGTATTCCGGGAAAGCTGTCAAGCCGATAGCGCTGCGGTTTATAAGCGAGCTTGCGCGGCTGGGCGTTCCGCTTTCGGGAATGGGTGGAATTGAAAGCTCGGCAGACGCACTGGATTTTCTCGCGCTCGGATGCACGAATTTGCAGGTGACTACGGCGGTAATGCAGTACGGTTATCGGATAATCGACGATCTGACGGACGGGTTGGCGCGGCATATGCAGGCGGTTGGAGCGCAAAGCGTTTCGGAGCTTGTTGGAACGGAGCTTGAAAAGCTCGTTCCCGCCGACGGTCTTGACAGGAAAACCGTGGTTTATCCGAAATTCGACGCGGAACGCTGCATCGGCTGCGGAAGATGTTACATATCCTGCGCGGACGGCGGTCACGGAGCGATCCGCTTCGGCGATGACAGAAAGCCCGTACTCGACGGAAAGAAATGCGTGGGCTGTCATCTCTGCCGATTGGTATGTCCGACGGGAGCAATATCCTCCGCGAAAAGGACCCCAAAACTCTGAGAAAGGGGGCGGACGGCACATGGCTATTACGCTGAAAAGGCTCTGCAGGAACGCGGAAAGCAGCTACAATATGATCCTTGCGGCGGGGCGGAACGGTATGGACAGCGTCGTCCGCTGGGTGCATATGGTGGAGGACAGCGGCGTGCCGGGGCTTCTTCACGGCGGTGAGCTGATATTCACGACGGGTATCGGTTTGTCCGGCAGCGACCTGCTTTTACCGTTTGTCAGGGAGCTTAAGCAGCATGATGCGGCGGGGCTGGTGATAAATATCGGACCGTATATTGACAGCATTCCGCCCAAGGTACTGGTGTACTGCGAGGAGCAGGATTTCCCGCTGTTTACGCTGCCATGGGAGATCCACATAATCGACATTACCTACGAATTCTGCCGCCGCATAATCGACAACGAGGAGCAGGAAATGTCGCTTGTAAACGCCTTACGCAGTCTTATCTTTGGGGGCGAACGGCGCAGCGAATATATTGAGGTGCTGGAGCAGCAGGGGTTCGATGAAAACTCCGATTACACTCTTATCGCCATTGAGTTCGGCGGCGGAAAAAAAGCCGCAGCGGCGAAAAGCAACACCAGACTATGGAAAATTCTCCGGCGCTCAAAGCGCCATACTGCGGCGTTCTTTCAGGGTGACTGCGCGATCACTGTGCGTCAGAATACCACCGATGAGGAGCTTAAAAGAATGCTTGCCGAGCTGAACGACATTGGCGATCCGGATTTTCGAGTCGGGATCTCGGATAAGCGCGAAGGTTTGGAGTCACTGTCCGAATGTTACAAGCAATGTGTTTCGGCGCTGTCGGCAAGCAAGATAATGGACAGGCGCGTGTTGTTCTATGACAATATCGGGATATATAAGCTGATTTACGGCGTGGAGGACAGAAACGTTTTAAAGGACTATGCCGATAAAACGCTCGGAGCACTCATCAAATATGACAGCTCAAACGATTCGGACTACGTTCCGACTCTGAAAGTGTATCTCGAAAGCAGCGGAAGCGTGCTGCAGACGGCGGAAAAGCTCGGTGTTCATAGGAATACGGTAAACTATAAGCTGAAAGGCGTACGCGAAATACTTGGCGTTACGCTTGATGAAGAGGACAGAATGAATCTCCTTATGGCGTTTCATGTGCTGGAGGTTCTTAATTTAAAGTAATTTTTCTGAAAGGAAGCAAAGACAAATGAACGGACGGGAAATAAAGGAAATGCAGACCGCGTATAACCTGCAGTCGTGGTCAAAGCAGCGCGGGATAAACCCTATCCCGATAGAAAAGGCGGACGGCATTTATATGTGGGATTATGACGGCAGGCGGTATTCGGATATGTCGAGCCAGCTCGTCAATCTGAACGTCGGACATAACTGCCGCCCGATAATCGAGGCGATAAAGGAGCAGGCGGAGAAGTTCTGCTATCTTTCGCCGAGCTTTGCGTGCGAAAGCCGTGCAAGGCTCGCGAAAATGGTCATAGAGCTTATGCCCGACAATATGGGCAAGGTGTTCTTTACCAACGGCGGCGCGGACGCGAACGAGAACGCGGTCAAAATGGCGAGAATGTTCACGGGGCGAAATAAGGTGTTTTCGCGCTACCGCAGCTATCACGGCTCTACGTTCGGCGCGGGAAATCTTACCGGCGAGCCGCGTCGTTATCCTCTCGAACCGGGCATTCCGGGATTTGTGAAGTTCTTCGACCCGTATATCTACCGCGAACCGATCAAGTTCGAGAGCGAAAAAGCGGCTTCGGATTACTATGTCGCGAAGCTCCGCGAACAGATAATCTACGAAAATCCCGACAGCGTGGCGGCTGTTGTAATGGAGACCGTTACAGGCTCAAACGGCGTTATAATACCGCCCGAGGGATATTTGCAGGGTGTGCGGAAGATATGCGACGAATTCGGGATAATGATGATATGCGACGAGGTAATGGCGGGCTGGGGCAGAACGGGAAAGATGTTCGCGTTTGAGAATTTCGGCGTAAAGCCCGATATCGTGAGCTTCGCAAAGGGCGTGACCTGCGGATATGTGCAGCTTGGCGGAGTTGCCGTAAGTCGTGATATTGCCGCGTATTTCGACGACCATATGCTGTCCTGCGGACTTACATACAGCGCTCATCCGCTTGCCTGCGCGGCGGGAGTGGCTTGCCTTAACTTCTACAAGGACAATAATATCCTTGACAACGTAAACAAGGTCGGAAAGGTGCTGGGCGATATTCTTGAGGAGCTGAAAGCTAAGCACCAGTGCGTCGGCGACGTTCGCTATATCGGGCTGTTTTCCTCCATTGAGCTTGTTAAGGACAAGGAGACCCGCGAGCCGCTCGTGCCCTACGGAAAAGACCCTAAAGGCGTTATGGGCAAGCTTATCGGCGCGCTGAAGGCAAAGGGCTTTATTACATATTCACACGAAAATATGATCTTCGTATCGCCGCCGCTCATCATCACCGAGGAGCAGATCCGCGAGGAAATGGCAAAGGTTGACGAGGTTCTGACGGACGCCGATAAAATGATCTGAGGAGGGAGCGCAATGGCTAATCCTTATAAAAACGCGCCGACGGTAAGGCTTGCGGAATATATTCAGGCGAAAAAATTCCGCACGATACTGCCCGAACAGCGGCGCACACCGTGCGGGATAAGCGAGCTGCCCGTTGAGGTACAGCTAAAAAAAGCGTTCGCGAAAACTCTCAGCTTCAAGGTTCCGTGGGACGGGCTTTTGTACGGCTTTGTCCGCGGAAAAAAGGAAATTGCCGGAACGCTTGGGGACTTCTCGGAGATAAAGCATATCTCCCTGCAGGATTGGGAGAGCGAATTTCTGCTGTTATTCGAGGGCGAAGACAAGGGCACGGAAAAAGCCTTTTTCGTATCCCCCGACGACGTCAGGGAGCTTCTGGAAAATTGCCTGAGAGTTCCCGAGCAGGCTTCGACAAAGAAAGGACGGTAATTATGTATACTTGCAGCAAAGAAAGAATGGAAGATAAAATAAAGACGTTTTCTAAGTTCGGCGACGCGGGTCACGGTGGTATCACGCGCTACTCGCTTTCGCCCGAGGCGATAATGGCGCGCAATGAATTCGTAAAGCGGATGAAGGCTATCGGCGCGGAGATCGAGACCGACGACGTGGCGAATATGTACGCGACCATTCCCGGCAGCGATCCGAACGCAAAGCGCATTGTAATGGCGTCGCACTGCGATTCGGTAAAGAACGGCGGAAACTATGACGGGATACTCGGCGTAATGTCCGCAATAGAGGTGCTGGAGACCGTCGTTAAGGAAAATATCCCGCACAAGCACCCGCTTACGGCGATGATATGGACAAACGAGGAGGGCTCGCTTTATCCGCCCGCTATGATGTGTTCGGGGATAGTGTGCTACGACTATCTTCCCGAGGATATCCGCGCGAAATTCAAGCTTGAGGATATGATGAAGTCAAAGAGCATTCTCGACAGCACGAAAACGTTCGGCGAGGCGCTTGAAAAATCGGGATTTAAGGGCGACAGGAAGTTCCGTCTCTGTCCCGAAAAGTATCGGTATATGTTTGAAACGCATATCGAGCAGGGACCCATTCTTGAGGATGCGGGCAACGAGATAGGCGTTGTGGACTGCGTGCTCGGAATGTTCAACTACCGCCTGAAATTTTACGGGCAGACCACCCACGCTGGAACGTTCCCCATGCCCAAGCGCCGCGACGCGTTCTACGCGGCTTCACAGGCGCTGTGCTATCTCCATGACGAGATCGACAAGCTGGGAATTCCCGATCTGGTTTACACCACGGGAGAGGTGGTTTGTCACCCGTGCGTACATACCTGCGTTCCGGACTTCTTCGATTTCAGCTTTGATTCCCGTCATGAGGATCCGAAGGTGCTTGAAAAGGTGCTCGCTATCGTAAAAAGCTGTGCGGATAAGGAGTGGAGCGGCTGTAAGTGCGAGGTCGTCAAGGCTTGGAACAGAGACACCGTTTACTGGGACAAGAAGCTCGTTTCCTATGTCAAGGCGGCTGCCGAGGAGCTTGACGTAAAGCACCAATACATACATTCCGGAGCGGGTCACGACGCGCAGTTCGCGGCGTATATGCTGCCTACAACAATGATCTTCGTACAGAGCAAGGACGGTCTTTCTCACTGCGAGCCGGAATTTTCGAGCGTGGAGCACTGCACCGCGGGAGCTTCGGTAATGCTGAACGCCGTGCTCAAGGCGGATAATGATTGATTTTTTTCTTCATAAGTTGTATAATGAATACGGGCGGTGATTTGCCGTCCGTATTTCGCGATGAAAGGATTTTTTATGAGCAGAGATTTTTTAATGCCAAGATATATTTATACCGGCGAAAACGCGCTTTCGGGCGCGTCGGACATTCTCAAAAAAATGGGCAAAAAGGCTCTGGTGATCTCGGGAACGGTCACTTCAAAGCAGCGTTGCTTTACAGACTGTGTATCGCTGCTTAACGGACTGGGGATCGAGACGGCGGAGTTCACCGATATTCCGGGGGAGCCTACCGATGTTACCGTAAACGCGGGGCTTGCGGCATATCGCGAAAATAGCTGCGACTGCCTTTTGGCGATAGGCGGCGGAAGCGCTCTGGACACTATGAAAGCGATCGCGGTGCTTGCGGTATGCGGCGGAGAAACAGCCGACTACATGGGCAAGCCGATAACCGCAGAGCTTCCGTTTATGACAGCCATTCCGACAACTGCCGGCACAGGCTCCGAGGCAACAAGGTTCACCGTTATCACAGACACCGAAACGGGCGTGAAAATGCTTCTTTCGGGAACCTCTCTTATTCCCGACTGTGCCATCGTCGATCCCGCATACACGATCACCGCGCCAAAAGGAATTACCGCCGCGACGGGTCTTGACGCGCTTACTCACGCTATCGAGAGCTACACATCAAAAAAGGCTCAGCCGCTTACGGACACAGTGGCATTGTCGGCGGCAAAGCGAATTTTTGCCAATCTTCCCGCGGCATACACGGACGGGAAAAATATCAAAGCGCGTTCCGAAATGTCGATCGCGGCTCTGGAAGCGGGTATTGCGATAAATAACGCGTCGGTAACGCTCGTCCACGGAATGAGCCGTCCGATAGGCGCTCTGTTTCATGTTCCGCACGGGATATCCAACGCAATGCTGCTGGAAAAGTGTTTCAGCTTCGCGCTTGACGGCGCATACGGGAGATTTGCGGAGCTTGCGCGGACGATAGGCGCAGCGGATAATTTGACCAATGATAAAAGTGCGGCTGAGCAGTTGATAGTTAAGATACGCGAGCTATGCTGCATCTGTGAAATCCCAACTCCGGCGGAATACGGAATAGACCGTGACAATTATTATGCGGCTATACCGAAGATGTCGGCCGACGCAATTGCCTCGGGCAGTCCCGCGAATACCGCAAAGACTGTTTCCTATGAAAATATAGAAAGCATTTACAGAGCGTTGTATCCGAACGATAAATAGGAGTTTATTTTCAAGGAATGATTTCAATACTATTGCCTATACGGATTACCAATAGCAAGAGCAAATTTCGGATTGATTGCACAAGTTTTTGCTAACCGGTAGAATAACACCTCGCCAAGAAATTTTCAAACTAAATGTGAGCCGTTTCCGCGCGAGTTTGGACAAGGTGTTCACAAGATAAAACGCATAAATAATTTGTAGTTATTTCAGGATATAATCGAACGGATATGCGGCTATGATTATAAAGCAGGAAAAAGGTTTTATGCCGCCGAGGGCGGCATAAAACCGCAAACGCCGACGGGCAAAGCCCGCCGAGGTTCAGGAAAGTGCTTAAAAAGTGTGCATTTTGCTCGGATTCTGATTAACAAATCACAGGGAATGCGTAAGCTAAGCCATTTTTAGTGATAAAATCTTATTCCCCTACAGCATTATGGAGCATAATACCGAAAAAGAAAGGACAAAATGAAAGATTTTTTAAACAGCGATGAACCTATAACCTTAGAGCATCTCCGTGAATTCTTTCACGAGAACGATTTTTCGACAATGCCAGTGAAAGACCCGTCCGAGTACGATGAGAAAGAGTTCAGGCTCTATAACAAAGTGCTGAATCTCGTAAACGCGGAATGGAAAACGATTTCAAAATCTATCGGGTTGACACACCCGCAGGACTGCTACTCAAAGGACTACCCGCCGGAGTTGATCAGAGATCGTGTTCAAAGGATCATAGCGGACAACGTTCTCAAAATTTACGGCAACAAAAAATCTTTTTGGAATATGTTTTGGCACTTTATTGTCCCAATGATACTGAAACGGAAAAACGGTGACGAAGCGCTTCACAATACCACAAACGCGCTTATGCAGACATTGGATATCGAAGGCTTGTCGAAATCCGCGAAAGATTTTTCGTGCGATGAGGACTTCAATCCGAATAAAGCCTTGAACTATCCCAAGATGGATCATGACCGAAAATGGAATCATTCCCGCGCAAAAATAAAAGTCAAATCGTTGGATGAGATAGCGGAACGCTCTCCGACAGGAGAGCCGCCGCAAATTCCGGATAAGATTGATGTCGAAGCTGCCGCGGACATACATATTCTGATCGAACAACTGGTCGACAGCGCTTCGGATCAGGAAAGAAGGATCATCAAATTATTGTCCGAAGGATATAATCAAAGCGAGATCGCGCAAAAGCTCGGCGTTTCACAAAGCACGATCTCAAGGAAAATAAAAAAGTTCAAAAAATTTTTATCGGAGCGTGCATAAAACTCTTTTCTCGTGTCGGTAAGGTTATAGAGGGCAATCCCGTCGTTATTCGGCGGGATTTTGTTTTCGGAAAAATTATTTGACAGGAGGAATTTAATGACAGAGAGGAAAAAAATAAATTTCATCAGCAGTGTGGAAATTATGAATACACCGATGAAAAAGCAGCGGTTTATAGTTGAAGGGATAATTTATCCCGGCATCCACATCCTGTCCGGCGATCCGAAGATCGGCAAGTCGTGGATGATGCTGGATATGTGCTTGGCGGTCGCAAAGGGTGAGAATTTTCTCGGCAGGAAAACCGAGCAAGGACAAGTCGTGTACATGGCGCTGGAGGACACGTTCGTCAGTTTGCAGTCGCGAATGTATGAGTTGACCGATGAACCAAGCGAAAATTTATTCTTCACCTTGCTTGCCAACTCAATCGGCAATGGATTAGAAGAAGATCTGCGAGAATGCAAGAAGATGTTTCTGGATTTGAAGATGGTAGTTTGTTATTTGACAAGTAAAACACAAAAAGTAAAATAAGCCAAAAAAAGCCGTGAAAAATATGAAAATTTAAAATTTATGGCTCAACCGTGCGAAATTCTACTGCACGATTTTGAAATTTCATAAAAAGAGCGCCCGAGAGGTTTGTCAAAACTTTTCGGGCGATTTTTCGCTGTTTCTTTCGCGGAGTAAAGTGATTGACGGAATTTTTTAAAAAACGTTTTAGGGCTTTTTAAAATTGTTTAAATGGCTTAATGGTGCGTTTTAAAGAAAAAAGTGTACATAAAAAATAATGGTTTATATTTACATTTTATCCATATTTTAGCAACGAACACGGCGAACAAAAAGAAGAGTGTCAGCGAAGTACTTCGTTGATCAAAAAACGTAAGCAAAAGTTATTAACTCATGTTGAAAATTTGTGAAATTCTTTATACCTATTAAAATATGTTTTTTTGAGCGTTTTTTTAGCCGCTCATTTTGTCTTATGACGCGAAAAAAATCCCGATTAGCTTTTGTAATCGGGATTTTTTGATTTTATGCTCATCGTGCAAGCCGCTCGAGTGGTTAATATATGACCTCGGCTTTGCCCAGAACGCGACCTCGGCAGTATACAACATCTCCTTCGTGTATGAACACGTCATTGGATTCGGGATTTAGGGAGATCAGGCGATCCTCGCCGCGCTGCTTGATATATCCTTGATCGTTTACTATGAAAATGCCGATCTCGCCGATCGCAACGTCCGGGCAAGTCTCCACAAGGACGATATCGCCGTCGTAATATGTGTCCTCCATGCTGTTACCGGAGACGCGGACGGCATAGTTGGCACGTTGCGCGATCGCGGTGGGCTTGATCAGCATAGGCTCTGTAAAGCCCTCGTCGAGCTGCACGCCCGATCCTGCGCTGGCGGGCAGAGAGCAGAGGTCTATATAGAACTCCTCGTCCTGTTCCTGCTCATCGTCCTCGGGTTCCGGCTGCTCATCGGCGGCGGAGGTGGCGATCTGTGCCGCTTTTTTGTGCTGTTCAGCCGCTCGCTCCTTGGCTGCCCGTTCGGCGGCTAACTCGGCGAGCGTTTTGGCACGCTCTTGTATAAGCTGTTTTGATATATCATCAACCATATTATAGTTATCTAATAATTCTTTAATATCTTCTGTATTTTCAATTGTTTTCTCTTTTCCCGTGAGCAGATAATCTAATGATATTTCTAAAAAATCCGCAATTGTGGACAAACTTTCTGCGGTAGGATTTGTGTTGTTTTTATTCCAAGCAGATATTGCCGAGGTTGATATCCCCGTAAACTCTGCAAGCTCCTTTTGCTTTTTGCCTTTTTGTTTTAAAAGCATAAAAATCCGTTGTGAAATTGTCATAATTCCTCCTTGTCAAATTGTGCAAAATGCCAAATATCCATATATGTGGAATTTTTATATTGACAAATCCACTATTATGGATTATAATATAGTTGTACCCCACAGGGGCATTGAAAGGCATAGTAATCCATTTACATTATATCACAAGGTGGGATAAATTTCAAGATAGGAGGTTGATTTTTATGAACGCATTAAAGGTTTTTTCTTACAACGGTGCGCAGGTACGTACTGTTGAACAAAACGGCGAGCCGTGGTGGGTACTTAAGGACGTGTGCGACATTTTAGGATTATCAAATTCCCGAATGGTTGTTGACCGTCTTGATGAAGACGAGAAGGGTGTAAGTCAAATTGACACCCTTGGCGGAGTGCAGGAAATGACGATAATCAGCGAAAGCGGTTTGTACAATGTCATTCTCCGCTCGGATAAGCCTGAAGCAAAGCCTTTTCGCAAGTGGGTCACTGCCGAGGTTCTTCCAACGATCCGACGCAGCGGCGGTTACATAGGCAACGCCGAGGAGCTGATCGCGAAAACGGCAACGGCGGTGGTAGGCGAGGTTATAAAGCAGATCACGCCTATTTTGAAGCAGCTAAACCCTTATTATGATCCTTTAGAGGAACTGCGTGCCGCAAGTATCGCCGCACCTCTGCCCCGCCGCAAAGCTGCTCCGGGCATTATTCGTCGGCTTGACGAAGATGTCCGCAGACAAGTTGACGATATGATGCTTACAGACAAGTTCAGTTACGACGATATTCGCGAGTATCTGGCGAGATTTGGCATCGCAATAAGCAATTCCGCGATTTGCAGATACAGAAAGAGTTTTTATAGGTGAGGTGAACAGATCATGGATTATGAGGAATTACCGCTCGACGCTGACGAGCTCGCTCCCGTAAAGCCCTACTCGGCGGAACGCGCGGAGGAGATCGCCGAGATCATGGTGGAGGTTGGACGCTTATTTGCGGAGATTAACGATTAAAAAGGCTTTTCAGAGCTTTAAAAAGGAGGTTTTAGTATGGAGTTCGGCGATATTTTACGGCGAAAGCGCGAGGCGTACCGCATGACACAAGCCGACCTCGCAGAACGCCTTGGAGTGTCAAGACAGAATATCAACAGCTATGAGACGGGTTATAAAGTGCCGCCGCTCAGAGTTGTGGTCGCGGCGGCGGACGTGTTCCGCTGCTCGACCGACGAGATGATTGGAAGGAGGATATCATGACAATAAATGACAGATTGGCACAGTTTGTTATAGCGACCGCGAAAAAGGCAATGGAGATGCCTGACGCACAGGTAACATTTGCAGAATGCACAGCGGAATATACAAGCCAGATACTGGAGGACGATTATAATAGTGTCGTTTTATTCGCTCAAGAGGCTGGTATTGAGATACCGCCGGAACTGATGGACGCTATTGAGGAGGACTGAAGTATGAAGATCAAGGACAAAAAGCCCATTATCATAGCCGCTCTCGCGGCGTTGGGCGTTCGGGCTCGGGAGCTCGAGATCACCGCAGACACCGACACGATCGGGAACGTTTTCGTCAACGGCGAGTTCTTCGGCGTGTTCGATTACACCAAGCGGGCGTTTGTGGAGTAAGGAGGCTATATGATATTTATCGGGATAAAAATTCAGAGCTACGTGATTATCGCGAAGGCAAACGGTTATGTTATGGGAAAGTCGCCTACCGCTCCAAGTCCTTATGCGGTGTGGGAAGTTGATGACGACGGCGAGGGCGTATGCTGCGGTCACTATTTCGTTGACCGCGAGGAGGCGGAATGGGATTTCTGCGCGAGAGCCTTTGAATGGTTCGAGGACAATATGTACATACATATGATCGAGGATAACAAGCCGCTCCCCGATGACCTTATAAGCGGCTTGGAACAGATAAGGGCTGATCTTAAAAGCACGGCACAGCTTGTTGACGAGATGTGCGCGGAGGTGGACAGGCTGAGAAAGGAGCGGCACAATGATAACAATAATAATCAACGGCTTTGAGTGGAAGGTTCACTTCGTATCACAGAACCACGACGAGCTTACCGACGATAACGGCAAACCGTCATTGTATGGAGTGGCGCTTATGCGGGAATGCGAGATATACATAGACGGCGATCTCCCCAAAGGTCTGATGGAGAAAATCGTCACACACGAGCTGGTTCATGCGGTCGCTTATTCCTATGACGTTGATCTGGATAACGTTGACGAGGAAAAGATGTGCGACTTTATCGGGACGTATTTTGACGCTATCAAGCTTTACCGTGATATTGTTCTGGAAAAGATCAGATAAGCCGAAACGGACAACCTCGGTTGTCCGTCCGCGGGAAATGACCTCCCCGCGCTGATGATGGCAGGTCGAATGAAGCCTTGGGCTTCAACCTAGAAAAGAGGTGAAAGTATGACTAAAGAGGAATTTAACGCCGTCACACGTGATCTGCTTGTGGCATGGTTCTTGGAAATGTACGTTTATATTTCCGGTGCCGAGGCACAAAAAATAGAGCCCTTGCAGAAACGACAGCTCATTTCGACAGCGCAGTCGCTTCTGCATGACGTTCAAGACTTGCTTGAAAATGAACAAAAGGCTCTGTAATAAGTATAGCAGAGTTAAGGGCTTTTGTCAAGAGCTTTTTGGAAAATTTTAGCGAAAGGAGAGATTTTTTTGGAGTATTTGACCACGGCAGAGGTCGCGGAGCTGAAAGGGTGCAGTCTTAGATATGTACAGCAGCTCGCCCAAAGTGGCAAGCTGGAGCATATGGAAAAGGACAGCGCCGCCAATAACCGCACCGAATACGTTTTCCCGCTTGCCGCGCTTCCAGAGAAGCTGCAGATCAAGTATGAAAACAAGAAGCGCGGCGAGCTGGGGCTCGAGCCCGTGCCGCTCCCATGCAAAGCCGCTCCCAAGCCCGACCCGCGGCAGATAACGCTGCAAGACCTTACGGGCGATCAGCGGCGCGACGTCGGGTTCTGGTGCGAGATCATAAAGCAGTGGCAGTCGGCACGGAACGCAAAGGGCGCGGAGCTTGGAAAATGCAAGGTTGACGAGCTGTTCTGCGCGGCGATCAAGCTGCAGTATCCGAATATCAGCATATCACCGGATATCCTGTACCGAAAATATAAGGCGTATAAGGACGGCAATATCGACGGGCTTGTCGACCACCGCGGCGGACACAACAGGGGCAGAACGGATATTCCTCAGTATATGCTTGACGCGTTTTACAGCTTGTATCTGCACGATAATAAGCTCCCCGTCAGCCGCTGTTACTCGCTTTTACAGACGTGGGTAAGGGAGCACTACCCCGAGGCGGCGGGGAATATTCCGTCGGAACGGACTTTTCGGCGCAAGGCGGAGGCTCTGCCTTACGCACTTGTAATGTATATGAGAGAGGGAGATAAAATATTTGCGGATAAATGTTTGCCGTATATAGAGCGGCTTTATGATGATTTAAAGGCTAATGACGTGTGGATCGCAGATAACCATACATTCGACTTTTTCACCGAGGGCGAGAACGGAAAGCCTCACCGCGTTTATCTTACGGCGTTCACGGATGCAAAGAGCGGGGTCATGGTCGGCTGGAATCTGACCGATAATCCTTGCTCGGACAGCACGCTGCTGGCGCTGCGACACGGAATACTTCGGTTCGGCGTTCCGCGGGCGATATACGTGGATAACGGTTCGGAGTTCCTTGTTTCGGATATCGGAGGGCGCGGACACCGTCGCAAAAAGTACTGGAATAAAGACCCGCTGCCACCGACGATCCTCAGCTTTCTGGACATAGAAATGCACAACGCTATCGTGCGGAACGCAAAGGCAAAGCCCATTGAAAGAACGTTTTACACGTTTAAAAACCACTTTTCAAGAGCGATCGGGACGTTCTGCGGCGGCACGGTGGTCGAGCGCAAGGAATCGCTGAAATGGATATTGAAGTCGGGCAGGCTGCCGACCGATCTCCAGATCAGAGCGGCGCTGGACGCATATATCGACGGGGATTACAATGTTTCGCGGTACGGCGGCAAGGAGCGGCGTTATAAGGGCATGAGCCGCCTTGACGTGTGGAACGAGAGCATTAAGGAGACGACGTTCCGCAAGGCGGACGCGGCAAATCTGGATATGCTGCTCAAGCGCGTGAGCCGTCCTCAGAAGATCGGCAGAAACGGCGTGTTTGTGCGTATCGCGGGAGAAAAGGTGTGGTATTACGGCAAGGAAACGATACTCCATATCGGCGAGCAGGTGTATGTCCGTTACGACCCCGCAAATCCGCTGTCGGTGCGCGTTTATGATATGGAGACCGATAAGTATTTGTGGACATGGGAGCTTGCCAACGAGCTGATGCTTCCCTATCTTGTCGATAAAAATGATGAAGCCTCAAAAGATGATATCGCGAATGCGGAGCGCGTCATCAATGAGAACAAGCGCGTTATAAAGCAAATATCGAAAGGCGTTACCGACGCGCTTGATCCCGATAAGCAAATAGATATTCTCAAGCTGATGGTTCAAAAAGGCGTTGAGGGCAAGGAGAAATTCAAGCCCGAACTGCCGCGGACGTTCGTTCCCGTATTCTCGGAGGAGCGGCTGGAGGAAAAACCGGAATTGTCGAATATTGAAAAAATCACAGTTGCACTTGATCAGATAAATCTGGCAGCTAGTGCAAGGAAAGGAAAATGATATGCAGACTGAAGAACAGAAAGAGGTCAAGAGATTTGAACTGACCGAAGAGCAGAAAGGTCTCATAAAGAAGTTTGAGGTGTTTGCAAAGGAAATCGGCTCGGAGCACAAAGCAGGCGAAATGTGCGGCGTAAGGTCATCAATAATTTCTCAGCTCCGCAGTGAAACATACAAAGGCGTTGTCAGCAAGCAATTTAACATTCTAAAAGCATACTTTGAGACGAAAGAAAAGGCTGCAAATACATATTCGGAAGTCGAGTACGCACCTACAACGATCTCCGAAGTCGTATATAAGACTCTGGAAAGCATTAAGATCAAAGGCGGATTTGCAATTGTAACAGGCGATGCGGGCATAGGCAAGACCAAGGCGCTGTGCAAATTCGTTTCGGATAACGCTTTGAACAGCGTGATGATAACTATCAATCCGACTACGAAGTCCACCAAGGCGGTTTTGAAAAAACTGGCGTCGACAATGGGTTTGCCGTCATCGCAAAGCTGTGATGATCTTTGGAATAGTATCGCCGCGAAGCTGCACGACGGAATGGTGATCGTAGTAGATGAAGCACAGCTTCTCACCTACTGGGGTATAGAAACATTGAGATCGTTTTCGGATTATTTTGACGGATGCGGACAAACCTTGGGCGTAGTACTGGTCGGGAATGACGGCATACGTGAAAAAATAATGGGGCGGTCAAGCGAGCAATACGGTCAGGTAAGGAATCGCGGCTGGCAGCGTCCGCAGCTTCGAGCCGCTGATGTAAAATATTCGGATATCGAAAAACTGATCCCGATATTGCAGGGTAAAGAACGTGAACTGACTTTTTTACACAAAATTGCGCAAACCGCCGAAGGAGTGCGCGGCGCGGTTCGGCTTTTCGGGAACGCTTACGACAGCGGGAAATATGATCTCGATGGGCTGGTTGAAATGGCGAAGATTATGAACCTTGATCTCAGGGGCTTGGAAAAGGCGGTGCGCGGAAAATGAAACACGGAAAAAATCCTACGCGCAAGCAGAAAATGCTTATGCAAGCCGCTCATTATAATTGCGGGGATTGGCTGGTCGTCAGGGACACCGCCGAGGAGATGATTATTCAAAGCAAGGGTACAGATAAAGCACAACCGGAAATACAGACTATAAGAAAGGAGCTTTACAAATGAAGTTTGACAGTTTTTTTGATTGGATCATCTCGTTCGGGGCAGGATCGCTGTTTACGCTGATCATCAGTTCCATGATCTACGGCGCGGGGTCTCCGAAGACCGTTATTATTCTGGCGGTCTCCGTGCTGGTAGGATTTATAGGCGCGTTTGTCGCGTACTGTCTCGGAAAGCGCCGCGCTAAGACCGAGACGCTTGTCGCTTATAACAAGGGCATGGAGCGCGGCAGGCTTCTCGGGCGAGCCGAGATCATAAACGAGCGTCAGAAATATGTTGAGTTCGACAATTGAATATAGGGGGCATATGTCCCCTGTCTAATGCCACCAACGGCGGTCACAAGTCCGCGTGTAAGGCAGAGTGGACGAATAAATGGAAAGGAGAGGATTTTATGGGTAAATTTAAGCTGCATGATCTTGAGCATGACACTGTGCTTGATTTGGAACTGACCGATGAACAATTTAGTGAGTTGAAAAAGTTTTTGAAAGACCTTAAAAAACTGCCCGCCAATATTGATTATCGTTTTATTGTTAAGCAGTACAACAGCATTTGCAAGAATTTGCTGCCGATTCAAAGGCTCACTTTAGATCGGAAAAGGATCATAGCGCGGTGTATTAAAGCCGGATTTGATCCTATTGAGATTTTTCAAAAGACGGCACAAAGCAGTTTTCTGAACGGTAAAAACAAAGAAAATTGGCATGCCAACTTTGACTGGATACTTGAGCCGAAACACGCATTGAAAATCGTCGAGGGCAACTACTCGCCGATCACGCCCGCACCGTCCGCGCCCATAACGGGAAATCCGTTTGACGAATATGGATAAGGCGGTCGATTTGGTAAAAATGCTGGCGGGAACTATGTCGGAGAGGTGCGCGCCGCAGGACGGCGATTACATAAAGGACGGGCTGATTTACTGCGGCAAATGCAACACGCCGACAGAGTACCGCATGATATTTCACGACGAAGAGATCGTTTTCCCGATCTGGTGCGACTGTATGAAAACCGCAGCCGATGAGCGCGACCGCCAAAGTGCGGAAGCGCAGCGGTCGATCAGAGCGGCGGAGCTTCGGCGGCTGTCGCTGATGAGCGGCAAGCTGTCGGAGTGCACGTTTGCGGACGCGGACAGAGACGGCGAAAATTCGCGCAGCATGACTATATGCGAACGGTACGCGGAGAAATTTCCGCAAATGCTCGCGGATAACCGCGGACTGCTGCTCTTCGGAAGCGTCGGCACGGGAAAGACGTTTGCCGCGGCGTGCATCGCAAACACGCTGCTGGAGAAAAATTACTCGGTGGTTATGGTCTCGCTGGTAACGCTTATCGACAGCGCGGACGATATTATCCGGCGAATGGACGACATTGATCTGCTTATTCTGGACGATCTCGGCGCGGAACGCTCCACCGATTACGGGTTCGAGCGTATATACGCCGTCGCCGACGCGCGGTACCGCAGCGGAAAGCCCGTTATTTATACGTCAAATCTGCCATTGGAGACGTTCAAGCATTCCGAGGATATTCGGTGCGCGAGAATTTACGACCGTGTTCTGGAGCGGTGCTATCCCGTGGAGTTCCGCGGGGTAAGCAGACGGAAACGGGAAGCTTGGCGCGGGTTTGAGGAAATGTCTGCTCTATTGGGTGGTGATCAATATTAAATATTGCAGATACTGCGCGTTTTGTATAAGCGGCGACGCTTATTACTGCACCTGCTATGACAAGGTGTTGAATAACGTAAACCGCGTGACTAGCTGTTCCGAGTTCGTACTGTCGGAATTGGGCGACGTTGATACGGGAAAGCCGTACAAACCGCGCGATTTCAGCGATAAGGTGACGGTGCAGGAGGATACAAGGCAAATTACTTTTTTCGAGTAGGAGGATATACAATGAAAATTGGTGATAAGGTAGTTATGAACGATAAGTATTATGTGAGCGAAGAAAATAGGAGTAAGGTCTGGACAGTGCGATCCGAGCCTTGGGAATGCAGCGGAACGCTCGTTGTTTTACTTGAGGGAAAACGCGGCGGTTATGCTGTTGACGGATTAGATATTGTACAGGAGGAACAGAATGGTACACTCGGTTAAATGCCACCCGGACTATTTCAAGGTGCTGAAGGACGGCACAAAAACATTCGAGGTGCGCAAAAAGGATCGGCTTTACGAGGTCGGCGATTATCTGGCAGTGAACGAGTTCGCGCCGAGCGAGCAGGTCGATCCGTACAGCCTCAACGTCGGACTGCGGCAGACGAACGGCGGTTTTTATACGGGAGATTGTCTGCTGTATAAGATCACGTACATTCTGGACGATCCGCAGTATTGCAAGGACGGAATGGTTATTCTCGGACTTGCACGGTGCGAAATATAATATATGGGGGAACTTCTCCCCCGTCTAATGCCACCAACGGCGGTCACAAGTCCGCGTATAAGGCAGAGTGGACGAATAATTTATCAGAGGAGGATTTCTATGATCAAATTTAAAAAGCTGTCGAAGTCCCGCGGCGTGACGATCCCGAAAGATATCGCGGCGCATCTGGACTTTGAGGCGGGTACGGCGGTCGATCTGACGGCGGCGGACGGTAAGCTGATAATTACCAAGCACGTCGACACCTGCCGATTTTGCGGCGGCGCGGAGAATATCAAGCAGTTCGGCGACGTTTTCGTGTGTCCTGTATGCGCGGCGCGGCTGTACAAGGAGGTGTGCGGATAATGACAGAGATCATTGAAAAGGTCAAGGAGCTGAGCTCGGTCAAGGCTCAGATTGCAAGGCTCACCGAGCGTAAAAAGGAGCTGGAGGCATATTTCCTTGAACGCGGCAACGAGGACGTTGCGGACACCAAATACAAGTCCCATACATACGCCGACGAGGAAAGTCAGGCGGCGGTAACGTATACCGAAGCGCAGGCGCTCGAGATTACCGCGCCGAATTATCTTGAGCAGGCGCTCGGAGATAATGTTTTTAAGGACATCTTCAAGGAAGAGATAAAGCGCGAGATCAAGCCCAAAGACAAAGATATCGAGCGTATGCTTATCGGAATTTTTACCGGAGGATTTATTAAGTCCTCACCAAAAGACGTGATCGCACAGATACCCTGCGATGACAAGGCGAAGGCAGCACTCGCGAAAAAGCTCAAGGGCGCGAAGTTCGAGACCGATCGGGATAATCTGATGAAGATCGGCGGCTTATCCGAGGCGGACGCGGGAGACTACGCGTATATGTACGCCGAGGCGGTGATCTGGCAGACGCTCTGCCGCGTCGCGGAAATGTCCGGCGCGGACAAGGACGCAATTATCCACAATATAAATCTCGGCGTTTCCGTGGACAGCTCGACAAAGATCTCGGTGACGTAAATGGCGACGGGAAAGCAAATACAAAGGATATACGCGCTTGGAGCGCAGTGCGGACTGCTTGACCGTGAGCTGAGAGCCGACGATAATCTCCACCTCTGGATAAAGCAGTGGTCGCGGAAGGATCACATTTCGGAGCTTACCGAAAAGCAGGCGGATTTTATTATCGCGCGGCTTATCGACTACAAGGAGAACGTCTGCCCCGAAAGACCCGCGGAGATCGAGCATATAACGGGCGAACAGCAAAGCCTGTGTTTCCGGCTCGCTTATAAGCTCGCGCAAGTATCACCGTCCGAGGTGGAAGTCCGCGAACGTCTGCGCGGTCTGATCTGCAAGGTTACGGGGCGCGAAATACATTCCGACGGAAATATTTTCTATAAGGTATCGCGCGATGAGGGCGCTAGGATAATCGAAATGCTGAAAAGGATAATCCGCTCAGAAGAACGCAAAAAGAAACGGGGTGATAAAAATGGGACTGGAACAGCTGGTTCTGCTGAGCCACCTTAACGAGGATCAGCAGGAGGTCGTCGATATAATCGGCATGGACAATTACAAAGCGCTTATAAATGTATACGGCGGCTCTCCGATCTGGATACCCAAAGCGCGGTCTCTTGTGCCAACTCCCGAGATTATACATTATATAAAAACACGTATGCAAAACGGCGATCTTCCCGGACAGATCGCGCACGATCTGGAAATGCCCGTGGCGGAGGTACGGCGGCTAAGTAAATAATTGACGGCGCACTGCTTTTGCGGTGCGCTTTTTTGTTGTATGACATTGTGGATTTACAAAGTGATTTCACCTTTTACAAATCATATTTTTTATGATAAAATCGGAGTATAACAAATAAAATTCGGTGGTGATCATATGGATTTTGACGCAGTATTTAATATTGTTATCTCCGCGGGAATGGGCGTTATCGTATTTTTTCTTAAATACTTTTTCGATAAGCTGAACAGCCGCGCAAGCCGTGCGGAGCTTAACGAATTAAAAGAAAAACTCGAGAACGCCGACGACAGATACGCGAGCAAGTCAGAGCTGGACGTGTTAAAAAAACAGATTGATAAAATCGAGACCAACATAGATTTTTTAAAAGAAAACACGGTACGCAACGGCGATTTTGTCCGCATGATGACAAGACTTGAAAATAAGATCGACGATCTGAAAAAGGAGTGAGCAAACGGTGGAAAACAGAACAAGCGCCGAGGAATTGCGGCGCTCGGCTTTTCGCAGAAATAACCGCATAGTGCTGCAGACGATAAACGTAATGCGCGAGGATTACACGCCGTTGGAGAGCGTTGCCGACGCGCTGGAAAACACTATTGAGCTTGCAGACGTGACGGACTGCGTTAATTATCTCACGGAATCGGGGTATATAAAGCTCCGTATCCGCGGAACGCAGACCAACGTTACCGATCTCGCCGACGCTGAATTCAGCCAGCTGGGCGCAAAGCTCACCGCTAAAGGCATACAGTTCCTAAACGGTAAAATTGACGACCCCTGCATAAGGCGGTGACCGCATGAGAAACCGAAAACACAGCAAGATCGACGGACTGCCTTCGGATATCAAATCGGCTGTCGAGGAGATGATACTCGGCAATTTCACCTACCGCGAGGTCTGCGATTTTGTCCGGGATACCGCGAATATAACGCTCTCGGAATCGGCGGTATGCCGATACGCCCAAGGACTTAACGCGACCGTGCAGGAATTACGTCTCGCGAGCGAGAATATGCGCACGCTGACCGAAGAAATGGCGAAATATCCGCAGCTCGACACCACCGAGGGGATCGCGCGGCTGATCTCGCATAAGGTACTGACGGCAGTCCGCGAGCTGGACGACGGCGAACTAAAAGCCGCCGATCCGCTCAAGCTGATCGACCGATGTACAAGTCTGATCCGCGCGGTGGCGTACAAAAACGAGAATGATATCAAGGTCAAAAACCTTAAAGACGTGGCGTTCGAGAGCTTCAAGGAAGAAATATTCGACGCTATGGCAAAGGAAGAACCGGAATTGTACCGTCAGCTCGTGCGATTTATCTCCGAACGGAAGGACGTGGAGTGATGTACGTTCTTTATGTTCGCAGAGGGAGCGAGCTGACGATCGTCGAGGAGCTTCGGCTAAAAAATATTACCGCGTATTGTCCGCGGCAGATCAAGGCGGAACGCCGCCGCGGAAATTGGCAGTACGTCGAGCGGATCATCTTTTCGGGATATGTTTTTATAGACGTTCCCGAAATTACCGCTAAGATCTGGCACATCATTATGAAGTGTACGGGCGCTATACGGTTTGTGAGCCTTTGCGCGCTGCCTGAAAGCGAGGATGCGTATATTCGTAAGCTGTGTAACGACGGGAACTGCATAAACGTCTCCCGCGGATATGTCTCCGACGGAGTGCTGCACATTACAGACGGATTTATGACAAACCTCGATCACGAGATCGTTAAATTCAATCGGCGCGGAAGACGCGCGTCGGCGGACGTTACACTCTACGGAGAAAAGCACCGTGTTGTGTTCTCCATAGAATTGGACGCTCCGCCCGCATTGCCGTGATAAGCTCCGGCTATGCAAAAAATACCAAAGCGAACGCCCTTGAAGTCATTGGCGCAAAGGGCGAAGCTATACCCATGATATTTTGGGAAACGGGCGAAATTATACCCTCGAAAAATACGCGCCGAAAATGCGTTTTAAGGGCGGGCAGATTTTAAGAGGGTAGTTTCTCCTATAATTATAAAACGTCGCTCTAAAAAGGGTGTATAACGCTTAAAAAGGCATATCCGAATTGAGGTGACAATTACGAGCAAGAAAAAGAAAAGCATAGCCACTCTCGGAGCGGCTATCGCGGAACATGAAAAATTGAATAATTCGTCCTCGACCTCTGCGCTTCAGCAGCTTGTCGAGGCATTTTTATCTACCAATAATCCCGCGAAACGTGCGAAACGGATCACCGAAATCAAATCGCGTTACACGGGAATTGACAAAATGTTAAAAGATAACTCGGAACTGCTTGCCGCCGAGGTCGAACAGGCACTGATCAGAGCGGCGACGGGCTACACCGTTACCGAGAAAAAGATCAGATTTGTAAACGGCGTTAAAACCGTGGAGACAGTTGAAAGGCATATCCCGCCGTCCAACGCCGCAATTGAATTCTACCTTATAAACAAAAAGCCCGGTAAGTATTCGAGAACGGGCGGCGTTTCCGGCGACGGCGAGGGCAAGATCGCGGAAATTGTGGAGGCTTTGAAAAATGGATAAGATCGCGTTTACAACAAAGCAAAACGAGCTTATACGCGCGTTCAAACAGGGCAAATTGAAGCGGCTGAATATTCTAGAAGGCTCCGTGCGTTCGGGAAAGACGTGGATCTCGCTTATAGTGTGGGCGCTATGGGTAGCGACGCGCCCTAAAGATTATCTGTATATGATGTGCGCGAAATCATTGCAAACGCTGAAACGAAACTGTTTGTTACCATTGCAGGAACTTGTTGGGAAAAATAATTTTTCGTTTTCAACGTCCACAAAAGAGGGCATTTTATTCGGGCGAAAAATAATGCTTGAGGGTGCGAATGATGCTCGTTCCGAGGGAAAAATCCGCGGTATTACGCTCGGCGGCGCTTACTGTGATGAGCTGACGCTGTTTCCCAAGGATTTCTTTGCTATGCTGCTGTCACGTCTGTCCGAACCCGGGGCGAAGCTCATTGCGACAACTAACCCGGACGTTCCGACGCACTGGCTGCTTACCGAGTACTTGAAAAATGAAAATTTATCGGGCGGTCTGTTCCGAATGTTTTTTCATATCGGCGACAACACCACGCTCCCCGCGGATTACGTCGAGAGCCTTAAAAAGGAGTATACGGGCGTGTATTATGACCGCTTTATCCGCGGCGACTGGGTAGTCGCGAAC
>CAJUMS010000008.1:10414-65243 GCA_910587465.1 uncultured Oscillospiraceae bacterium | reverse complement strand
AAGTGGCCTTTTGATAAATTCGTATACGCGAAAAAAACGCTTGGTACTCAGATGAAAGCCACGGGCGAGATTATGGCTATCGCTCCCTCATTCGAGGCGGGAATGATGAAAGCCGTCCGCTCTATCGAGCTGAAAATGGACACCATGACCAAAAAGGAGTTCACTCTGCTTTCGGACGATGATATCCTCAAAAAGCTTGAAGATGTTGACGTTGACCGTTCGTTCTGCGTATTTGAGGCGTTAAAGCGCGATATTTCGATAGATACCATTCATGACATCACCAAGATAGATAAATGGTTTATTGCGAAACTAAATAATCTTGTCGAGCTTGAAAAATGGCTTGCAAAGGGCAAATTGACCCAAGAAAAGTACGATACGGCAAAGAAGTATTGCTATCTCGACAGCACTATCGAGCGCATTTCGGAACAGAAGCTTGCGGAGCGCGGAATTGACCGCCGCCTCGCCGTATATAAAATGGTAGACACTTGCGCTGCCGAGTTTTCGGCAAGCACTCCATACTTCTACAACACCTTCGACCGCGAAAACGAAGCGGCAGAGTTTATTGAAGCTCACCCGACCGATAAGAAAAAAGTCATCGTTTTCGGAAGCGGACCTATACGTATCGGACAGGGTATAGAGTTCGACTACTGCTCCGTTCACTGCGTGTGGACATTGAAGGAGGAGGGTTGCGAGGCAATTATTTGCAACAACAATCCCGAAACTGTTTCCACCGACTTTGACACGGGAACGCGCCTGTATTTTGACCCGCTCACCCGCGAGGACGTTGAGGCGCTTATCGCTACCGAGAAGCCTTACGGCTGTGTAGTTCAGTTTGGTGGTCAGACGGCGATCTCCCTAACCAAACACCTCACCGAAATGGGAGTGCGCATACTTGGCACACAGGCGGCGGATATCGACGCGGCGGAGGACAGAGAGCTGTTTGACGAGTTGCTGGAAAAGTGCGGAATTCCGCGCCCCAAGGGAGAAACAGTATTCACAACAAAGCAAGCGCTCAAAGTCGCGAACGAGCTGGGTTATCCCGTTCTGCTCCGTCCGAGTTACGTTCTCGGAGGGCAGAATATGATAATCGCGCACTGCGACAGCGACGTTGACGAGTATATGAAGATAATCACCGCGACGGAGCTTGAAAACCCCGTGCTTATTGATAAGTATATGATGGGTACGGAGGTTGAGGTCGACGCTATCTGTGACGGCGAGGATTTCGTTATCCCGGGCATTATGGAGCACGTAGAGCGCGCGGGTATCCACAGCGGCGACAGCATCTCCATTTATCCTTGTCAGAATCTCACAAACCATATCAAAAAGGTAATTATAGACTACACCGAAAAGCTCGCGAAGGCGCTCCATGTAATAGGTCTTGTGAATATCCAGTACGTAGTATACAATCACGAGGTCTATGTAATTGAGGTCAATCCGCGTTCGTCGCGTACTGTGCCATATATTTCCAAGGTAACGGGCGTACCTATGGTTGATCTCGCAACAAAGATAATTCTCGGCAAAAAGCTGAAAGATATGGGCTATAAGAGCGGACTGTACCCCGAATCGGACTATATCGCGGTAAAAGTCCCCGTGTTCTCATTCGAGAAACTGCACGATGTTGACAACCAGCTCGGTCCCGAAATGAAATCAACGGGAGAGTGCCTAGGCATAGCAAAAACCTTTGGAGAAGCATTGTATAAAGGACTTATCGCGGCAGGTTACAAATTCTACGACAAGGGCGGCGTATTGATCTCCGTCCGCGACAGCGACAAAAACGACGTTATTGAGATCGCATCTCGCTTTGAAGCGCTCGGATTCAAGATATACGCTACGGGCGGCACGGCTTCGGTACTGAACCGCAATATGATAGCCGCAAACCACGTTTACCGTATTCACGAGTACAAGGAGCCGAACGTTATAACACTGCTTGAAAGCGGCGAGATAAATTACGTGATCTCCACCTCGGAAACGGGACGTAAGCCGTCACTTGACAGCGTGCGCATGAGAAGAAAAGCGGTGGAGCGCTCTATCGTTTGTCTTACGGCAATCGACACGGCAAACGCCCTGCTCGATTGTCTTGAAATGCACAAGACTATTGCGGATGTTGAAATGGTAGATATAACTAAAATATAATGTAATAATACGGGGTGATAAACTAAATTATGAAAATAGGCAAATATCCCGTCAAGCCGTCGTTTCGGGTCGCGCGGGTGGTTAGCGACGTGCTGTCGCTCGGAATAGCGGTGCTTATCTTTTCGGTGACGGTAAACTTCATCACGCAGTACCGCATGATGCTCCAAAAAATAGGCGCGGAGGGCGTGTCCGAGATTGAGGACAGCTATATCAGCGCATTCTCGTGGAGCTATTGGCTATCGCTGATATTTCCCGCACTGGTCGTGGGAGTGTTCGCGGCATATCTGATACTCACGCTTACAAGCCGCAAGCTGAATAAATTCAACATCACCAAACGCACCGCGCAGGACGTTTATGATTGGTACGCGTTCTGTGTATCAGTCTGCAAAATACCTGTGCTAATGGGTATCTTTGACGTTATGTATATCTTCCATCAGCGTATGTTAGGCGACAAGATCAGCTTTTTCAGCTTGCAGGTGCTGTTGGATATTGTTATCGTAGCGATAATAATTCGCTTTACGGTGCACAGAATAAGGAAGATAACCGAAACAAAGGACACTGTTCAAAGCGCGGACGATTCCGTTGTTAAAGTCCGTGTCGCTGATAATGACGATAAGGAGTAACATTATTCATGAGCTTTTTTTGCGGGAAATATCCCATTATTGAGAAGTCGACATTAGCCAAGGGTATCTATTCGGTATATGTTGACGCGCCCGAACTTGCGGACGCGGCGCAGGTCGGACAGTTTGCGAACATTGCCGCGCCCGGGTTTACGCTGCGCAGACCGATCTCAATCTGCGGTATCGACAGAGAACGCGGTACATTACGGTTTGTATTCGAGGTTCGCGGAAAGGGAACCGAAGCATTGGCAATGCTCTCCGAAGGCGAAAGCCTTGACATTCTCGGACCGCTCGGAAACGGCTTCCGCGTACCCGACGGAAAGCGGATAGTCGTTGTCGGAGGCGGTATCGGAGTGCCGCCGCTGCTGGGTGTTTCACATATCGCGGGCGAGCTTTGCACTGCGATAGTAGGCTTCCGCGATTATTCGAAAATAATCCTCGTTGACGAGTTTAAGGACAACGGCTCAAATACTATCCTCTGCACCGACGACGGCAGCGTGGGACGTCAGGGGCTGGTAACATTCCCTCTTTCAGAAGAGCTTGAAAAGGGTGAAACTGCGGCGGTACTCGCATGCGGACCTACACCCATGCTTAAGGCGGTCGTAAAGATGTGTGAGGTATACGATGTGCCGTGTCAGGTGTCTCTTGAGCAGCGCATGGGCTGCGGAGTAGGCGCGTGCGTGGTGTGCTCGTGTATGACGGTGCGCAACGGCAAGGAGTTCTATTCGCGCGTATGCAAGGACGGTCCCGTATTCAATGCGGAGGAGGTGCGTTTCGATGGTTGATCTTTCTGTAAGAATAGCTGGTGTGGAGTTCCCGAACCCCGTAATAGCCGCGTCGGGAACCTACGGCAATGGCGAATGTTACACCGATCTGTACCCGATCTCAAAGCTCGGCGGTATCTCCTGCAAGGGCATGACTATAGAACCAAAGCTTGGAAATCCCCCGCCAAGAATTGCCGAAACCTATTCGGGTATTCTTAATTCGGTGGGCTTGCAGAATATCGGAGTTCACGGCTTTGTGGAATTTTACCTCCCTGTTCTTAAAGAGGAGGGCAATGTAATAATCGCAAACGTTGCAGGCGCAACTATCGACGATTATATCGCGGCAGCTGAGGTTCTCGACGCGTCCGATGTGGATATGATCGAGCTGAACATCTCCTGCCCGAACGTAAAAGCGGGCGGTGCGACATGGGGCATTACCTGCGAGGGCGCGGCAAGCGTTACCAAGGCTGTCCGCAATGCGACGAACAAACCGCTTATCATCAAGCTTACCCCGAACGTCACCGACATCGCCTCGATAGCCAAAGCGGTAGAGTCAGAGGGCGCAGACGCTATTTCAATGATAAACACACTGCTCGGAATGCGTATTGATATCCGCACCAAGCGCCCGATACTGCACAACAATATGGGCGGTCTGAGCGGTCCCGCGATATTCCCTGTGGCGATAAGAATGGTCTACCAGTGCTACAAAGCGGTAAATATCCCGATAATCGGCATGGGCGGTATCTCCACATGGGAGGACGCTGTCGAGATGATGCTCGCGGGCGCGACAGCTATTCAAATGGGTACGGCGATCTTCACCGACCCTTACGCGCCGCTGAAAGTTATTGACGGGCTTGCTGAGTATATGGAGAAGAACGGCATTAAGTCGCTCTCCGAGATAACAGGGCAGTGTCAGCCATGGTAATACCGATCACGCTTAACGAATTCCTATAAACAGCAAAAATAAAATTGTCCGCACTGCTCAGACAGTGCGGATTTTTTAGTTTAAAACAACTTTACAAACACAATATAAAATGATAAAATAAAAACATACCCAACCTTTTTGTTTTTTCGCGCACTATATTTACGAAAACGCTTCCGGAGGCTTTCAAAATGGACAAACAAACAGCGGACAAGAAAATTTACGAATACCGTGATAAGATATTCGGCTTCGCAATGGAGAAAACGCGAAACGTCGATCAGGCAGATGAGCTTGCCTCGGATATTATCTGCGAAGTCTACCGCTCGTTTCTGCGCGGCGGCGATATCATCAACGTCGACGGATACGTTTACCGTATTGCGAGGAACGTGTGGTCTAAGTACGTCCGTCGGCTCACCGAGAATAGGAGCTTTGAGGATATCGACAACGTTATTATCCCGTATTACGACGATCGCGACGACGATAATTCCGAGGAGCTCGAAGCTCTGCGCCGTGAGATAAGCTATCTTTCCGACAGACAGCGGCAGATCGTCTATATGCACTATTACCGCGAATTATCGGTAATTGAGATCGCAAAACGGCTGAACATCTCCGCGGGCACCGTAAAATGGCACTTGTCCGACGCACGGACTAAATTGAAGGAGGGTATTACCATGACTATGAACGAACAGAATTTAAGCCTTAACCCCGTGAAATTCACGAATATGGGGCACAGCGGAATGCCAGGAACAAGCGGCGACACTATGAGTATGTTTGATACGCGGCTCAAGCAAAATATCGCCTACGCGTGCTATTGGCAGCCCAAGACGCTTGAGGAGATCGCGCGGGAGCTTGGCGTACCGCAGGTATACATTGCCGACAGCCTTGAAAAGCTCGTTGACTACGCCTATATCGACAAGCTCGACAACTCGAAAAATCCGAAATACCGCACCAATATGCTGATAACCGATCCGAGAAAATGCGGCAATACCAAAGCCCTTTTGAACAAGGCGGCGGACTATCTTTGCGAAAATTACTTCCCCGAGGTGTTCCGAAAGTTCGAGAGCGATCCCGGGCACTGGGGTTTCGCCTGCGCGGACGGCGACCTTAACTTCTTGAAGCACAACCTCGTCCTCGCCTGCATGACGGGCTTTGAGGATATTGAAACCGTTGACTGGGACAAGTTCTCGGTAAAGCGCCCCGACGGTGGCGACTTTATGGCGTTAGCGTCCGTTACCGACGATACGGAGCAGCAGCCGCAAGGCGAGTATCCGTACTGGGTGTGCGGCTATATGAACCGCCGCACCACCAACGGAGACGATATATTATCTTACGCGATCTCCGTCGACTGCCGTTACGCGGACAGAAACGGCGGCTGGCGCGACAATCTCACTTCGGATTGGAATTCGCTTGTGAAGTTTATGAACGACGGAAAAAACGCGCTTACTCCCGACGAATACAAGCGGCTTTGCGACAAGGGTTACATTTACGAGGACAAGGTGCAGCTTACGATCTTCAGCGCGAGGCTTGACGATTACGAGCAGCTCAGCGGTTCAATAATGCGCTTTCTGCAAAAGAAGCTCCCCATGTCCGAGGATCTGAGAGCGTTCGCCCACAAGCTTGACAGCGACTACTTCGAGCTGGTGAAGAACGCCTACCCCGAGCATATGCTCCCCGCCGCAAGGGCTATGGAATGCGTCAATCAGATAAGCAGCTCCGAGCTTGTTCCGCGCTGCGTTGAAAAGCTGCTCGAAAAGGGCGAGCTTAAGCCGCTGACCGATATTCAGCGTAAGTCGGCGTACTCGATACTTTGTTTGCGCAGCAAATAAAAACCTTACCTTATCATTATCACTTCCATAAAAACCCCCTGTCAAGACAATGCCTTGGCAGGGGGCTGCTTTTATAGTTTTACGGTGATGAACAGCTTATCGCCGCGTATTTCCGCGGAAATACTGCCCTTCATCTGCTCGACGAGAAGCTTTGCTATCGATAATCCGAGACCCGTGGAATTGCTCCCCGTCTCGACCGTGTAAAACCTGTCGAACAGACGCTCCGCGGATATCCTTCCGAGATTATCGGAGGAGTTCGCGAACGTAATGACGCAGTCCTCCGTCATCTCCACAAATAAATCGCCGCTCGAATATTTCAGCGCGTTTGTGATGATGTTCCCGAAAACCCTCGTCAGCGCCGACCTGTCGGTAATGCGCTCGATCCTCTGATCCGTTATCGTGATCTCGGGAATTATCCCCTGCTGTGATATCGCGCCGTAAAACGTCGCAAGACTTTCCTCCAGAACGTCGTTCACGCACAGCCGCTCAAGATCAAATTCCTTTGCCGCCGCGACCACCGAATACCTGAAAAGCTCCTCGGTGAGCTGTTTCATGACCTCGGTACGGTTTTCTATCTGCTCCAGATACTGCCTCACCGACCCGCTCATCTCCTCGCGCTCCAGAAGATCAAGATATCCGCACATTGCCGTAAGCGGAGTCCGCAGATCGTGGGAGATATTCGTCACCGCGTCCTTAAGCTCGGTGTCGCCCTGCTTGCATAGGCGCCGCTCCTCACGGAGCTTGGCAAGCTCGTCGTTCAGCGCCGCCGCAAGCTCGCGCATATCCTTGTCCGCGGAGGAGATGTCAATAAGCGTATTCGTGTCCCCGGACAGCTTTTCCGTTATTTTCTCTCTTATCTCACACGCCGACTTCTTCATCAAAAAGCATTTTACCGCAAGGAAAACCGCCGCGCCCGCAAAGACCGCGCAAATAATGTAAAGCATATATCAGACCGCCGTTCGGTCGTAATCGCAAAGCCTGCCGCGGTAGATTACATTTCCGTCGGGAATATCGAGGAAGTGCATGGGCTGTACTATCGGCTCGAACATCTCCGAATCCTCGATACCGAACCGCACCAGCAGCTCCCTCACGAAATCCGAGCAGTAATAGTGCCGCTCGCGCTTATAGATTATCTTGAATCCCGCAAGCACAAGACCTATCGAATCGTAATAGTAATCCTCCCTATGGGCTATCATATCCTTGAGCTCAGTCTCGACCTCGTTATATGTACTCTCGCTTACAGGTATCGCCAGCACTACGGCACTTGCGTCCGCAAACCTTTTCATTGACCCGTACTCTGTGGATTCCTTTACAAAACCGCCCCACCACGGAAAATATGCATACCGTCTCCCAAATGAGTACATACAATGCAGATCGGACTCAAGGCTTACCGAAATATGGTTGTATTCCGCGCCCGTGATCTTTTTCAGCATACGCGAAATTATACTTCCCGTCTGGGTTATGACCAAGTAGATTTCCCTCTCCGACATTTTATGTACCCCCAATTTACGGCAACTCCGATCAAACAACTGACCACAGTATTTTTATTATATATAGTTATATTATATCATTTTTATGACGGCTTGTCAACCTTATTAAACGTTTTGAAAATTTTTTACTAAACATTGGAAATTTTTTTATAATTGGGCTATCTCAGATCTTTTCTGCGGAATACCGCCGCGCCGAGAGCGCTTATGAAAACCGTTACAAATCCCGCTCCCGCAATACCCGCAATGGGATCTTTCAGATCGCAGTTAGACAGCGCTATCGACGAACCCAACGGGTTAACGTTCAGCGCCAGCTCGTATGCCGCGCGCCTTACTCCCTCAATATAATTAGGGTTCTCTATAAGCTCAAACTGCAATTCGCCGTCGATATTCTCCGTAGTCATGACTTCCTTTTGTCCGCCGAGCTGCGTATAAACTCTGCCCGCGCAGAACATAAGTACAATAGCCGCCACCAGTCCCACCACGACCGCTCCAGACTTGCTCTGTATCAGCATACTGACCAACGCCGCCGCGGCGCTCACCGCGACCGCGCACGCCATTAACGACGCGATATACACCGCCACCTCCGTCAGCGGCATTTTCCACCAACCGAGTATCGGCACGCCCACAAGACCGCCGACAAGCCACGCGACTGTCACCGAGCACCCTATCACAGCGCCCGTCAGCATATTTGCGGCGTAGATACCGCCGCGTTTATTGCCGACCATTATCTTGTTACGTACCGTTCTTCCGCTGTTATCCGTACCGAGGAATAATATTACCGTCACCGCATTCACGATAGATAGCGCGGGCGCTCCCGACAGCGCATAGCTTTCAAGCGCGTACTCCGATAAATCGCCCTCTGCCGCCAGACAGCACAGCATTACGCCTCCCGCCGTTGCCAACGCCGTCAATACCATCGCCCACCAAAAAAGGCGGCTTTTTTTCAGCCTGAATATATTTGCGTTAAAAGTACGTATCATTTCGTCTCCTTATTAAAGATCCGTCAATTATTTCAAGTCCTTTTTACGGAACACCAGTGCGCCCACCGCCGTTACCACTGTCAGTACTCCCAGCGAATACAGCGGCATGAGCTCCGCGTGACGACCGATACCAATTTCCATCTGCATTATCTGTCCGCTCGGGAGCACCTCATTCACCGTCATAAGTATATCGCGCTTAACTCCGCTTACGTAAATAGGGTTGAGCATTGGCTCGGTCTGCACGAAGCTGCCGTTTACAGGCATCTCGTAGCTCTGAACATACTCGGGCTCGGCAAGCAGCGACTCTATAACCGCCGCACCGATAAACAGCACGAACGTGGACACAAGCGTTATCGTAACTATCGTAGACTTCGACGACAAAATCGTTCCCAGCAGCGTAAATATCGCGCTTATTGCTATTATCGCGCCGACACATATAAGCATTTTAAGCGCCAGCTCTCCCGCGGGCATACCTATTTTGCCGCCTAAGCACAGCCCCGTTATCAGTACGCCCGTCCATACTGCCGCCATTATCAGCAGACCGCCCGCCGCTGTCGTTATCAAATTCGATAAATAGATATTATACCGTTTATGCCCGACTATCAGCTTATTGCGGATAGTTCCGTTCGAGTGATCCGTACCCAGAAACAGCGCCGCGAATACCGATGCAAAGAACGCCATATTTGAGCAGCCCGACATAAGCTGCGCGCCGAGCGTTTCCGTACATTCCGGCTGAACCGAATACGACATTAGGAAATTCGCCAACCCCAGCCCGAACGCCAATATCAGACACACCCAGAACGATTTTGTTTTCCACAATCTGGCAAAGTTTGCCTTTAATAATCTTACCATAATATTTACCTCACTTCAAATCTTTCTTGCGGAACACCAACGCGCCGACCACCGTCGATACCGCCAGCACGCCCAGCGAATACAGCGGCATAAGCTCCTCGTTGTGAACGCTCCCCATTTCCACCTGCACCAGCTGACCGCTCGGGAGAACGTCGTTCACGACCGTAATTACATCGCGTTGTATGCCGCTGACATACATCGGATTGGGCTCCTGACCGTCAACCGCTATATTCCCGTCCTCGTCAACTGAAACACTCGACACAAACTCGGGCTCGGCAAGCGCTGACAGTATCATACGTCCGCTCATCATCATCCCGAGCGCCGCTATGATCGTTAGCGTAACTATCGTGGACTTCGAGCTTAACAGCATTCCTATCACAGTAAAAATCGCGCTCAGCGCGGTCATTGCGCATATGCACACGGCAATGTCGAGCGCAAGCTTCTCCGCAGGCATACCGAGCTTTCCGCCTACGCACAGCCCGACCGCGCCCACGGATATCCAAGTCGACGCGAGCAATATAACGCCCGCTGCAGCTGTCGTTATCAGGTTCGCGAAATATATCTCGATACGCGTCCTGCCTACTGTCAGCTTATTGCGTATCGTTCCGTTTGAATAGTCCGTTCCGAGGTACAGCCCTGTCAATATCGACGACAACAGCACTACACTGCTGCCGTTCGAGATCAGCGCGCTGCCTATATTTTCCGCGTATATCGGTCTCATTGAGTACATTGAAAAAAAGCTCGCGATGCTAAGCCCCGCCGCCAATACCAAGCATATCCAGAATGTTTTTGTTTTCCACAATCTTGCAAAATTTACCTGTAATAATCTAGCCATTTATAACCTCACTTCAGATCCTTTTTGCGGAATGCAAGGACTCCGATAACCGCTCCGCCTAGCCTATGCTCAGCGAATACCACATGTTACTCTCCGCCTCCGACCAGATTGATAAAATATGCCTCCAGGCTCTCGTCGTGCTCGTTTATCGAGAACAGCTCACAGCCTGCGGTTTTCAGCCATTCGGTAAGCTTAGTAATACTGATCTCGCCATATATGTCGGCGGTCTTTTCGTCGATGACCGCATACTCCAGACCCGCGCCGTCCAATACGGTAGCGAGCTTTTTCGTATCCGACACAGAAACTCTCGCACACTTTCTGCACTCATTTTCAAGCTGCTCCGCGCTTATCTCCTTGACTATCCTGCCCTTGTCAATAAATCCGTAATGCGTTGCCAGCCTTGACAGCTCGTCAAGGATATGGCTCGAGATCAATACCGTTATGCTGCGCTCTCTGTTCAGCTTTAAGATTAGCTCGCGTATCTCGATAATGCCCTGCGGATCGAGACCGTTGATCGGCTCGTCCAGCAGCAGGAAATCGGGATCGCCGCACAGCGCTATCGCGATACCCAAGCGCTGCCGCATACCGAGCGAGAAGTTGCGCGCCTTTTTATGTCCCGTACTTTCGAGACCCACAAGCTTCAGCAGCTCGGGTATTCCTTTAAATGACGGCATTCCGAGAACTCTGTACTGCTCCTTGAGATTGTCCTCGGCAGTCATATCGAGATATATCGACGGCGTTTCGACTACCGCGCCCATTCTCCTCCGCGCCTTTGAAATATCTCCTGTGCTCTCCGTGCCGTATAGCGTGAACGTCCCCGAGGTCGCGAACTGCAAGCCGCAGATAAGTCTTATAAGTGTGGTCTTGCCAGCGCCGTTCCGTCCGACAAATCCGTAGATAGCCCCCTTGGGCACGTTCATCGAAAGCCCGTCAAGTGCGGTAAATTTGTGATACTGCTTTCTCAGGTCTCTTGTTGTCAGTATATTATCCATAATTTTCTCCTTATGTGAATTTGAAAACAAGGTATGCCCCATTTGCGGAATGATATCCGAAATTTGTGTATGCGGCTGTTTTGACTTTCTTCGGGGCATTTCCCTGCTTCCGAATATATTGTAAAATATAATGGTTAAGAAATCGGTTAAGAAAAGGGTAAAGATTTAGTTAAGATTTTCGCGCATCTTAAAGCCTATTCCCCAGACAGCTTCGATAAAATCCAACCCCGACGCGTCGCGGAGCTTTTTTCGAAGATTGCTCACATGAACCTTGAGGGAGCTTTCCACGCAATCGGGAGTATCTGCGCTTATCCTGTCAAGTATCTGCGACTTCGTTATGACCTGCTTCGGGTTCTGCATAAGTATTTTCAGTATCGCGAACTCCGTCTTGGTGAGCTTTACCGCGTTTTCGCCGAATTTTGCCTCGTGCAGCTCCGCGTCAAGCGTCAGTCCCCCGTATTCGAGAATATCCGCGGTGACCTGTCTGCTGCGGCGAAGCTGCACCTGTATCCTCGCGAGCAGCTCCTTCGTATCGAACGGCTTGGTAACGTAATCCGCCGCTCCAGACATAAGAAGCTGGACCTTGCTTCCCACGTCTACCTTTGCGCTCATAACGATAACCGGGATATCGCGTATCCTTGGCAGCACCTGCTCACCGGAAAGCCCCGGCATCATCAGGTCGAGCAGTATCAGATCGGGCGTTGTTTCCTCCAGCACCGCCAGCGCCTCACCACCTGAGAACGCGCGTATGACCTTATAACCCTCTCGGCTAAGCAGTTCACAGAGCATATTGTTTATATGCAGATCGTCATCAATCACGGCAATTATTTCTGACATTTTTCTCGTCCTTTCAGATTTATTTTTTTAATATTGTAACATATTCGCCTGTCTTTGTCAAATGAGCGTTTACGCAAAAAAATGGGGCAGCCGTCGAAGCTACCCTCATAATTTCATCTGTCAGCCATACAGTATCCTGTCGACCTCGCGCTGAACCTCATAATAATCATATCCCGCCGCGGTAAGCCTTTCATAGCGCTCCTCGCCGTTGCCCCAATCGCCGCGTATGACCTCGAGCGCTATTTCTTCAATCGGCTTAAGCGGCGCGGGCGCACTTTCTCCGTAGCCGTTCAAACCCGCGCTCTTGATTATCTTCGGGTAGTCGACATAGCAGTAGTCGAGATCGACAGCTCCGTTTATACCGTCCACCCTGCCTGTTGAGGAGTACTGCCAGATACCGTAATTTCCACGGTAGTTGAGCGTGGGATTGTATTCCGCCACCCACACAGCATAGCGGCTTGCGACGTCACGGGAAATGTAATGCTGGAGCGGATAGCGCGAAGTGTACAGTCCCGCAAAGCAGTCGTTCTCCTCAAGCTCGTTGCAAAACGTCCGTACAAGGTTGCTGCAAAAGTCTATGCCCTTAACGAACTGCGACTGCTCCTCCAGATCGTAGAAAACGGGGAAATCGAACTTCTTCTCCTTGATCACCTTTAAACACGCCTGCGCCTCCTCAAGCGCTCCCGCACCGCTTTCGGCGTAGCTGTACCAGTAAGCGCCTACATGAAGTCCCGCGTCCGTCGCGCCCTTATAATTGCGCTCGAAGTATTTGTCTGGAGATGTACGAGTACCGAAGCCCGCACGAATTATCACAAATTTGATTCCGCTTTTTTTCACCTTTTTGAAATCTATGTCCTCTTGCCATGAGGAAACATCGATGCCTTTAGTCAAGTTAATACCCCCTTATTTTAAAGTCAAAAGCTCGGGGCGCTCACCTCGCTTCGTTCTGACCATACCCCTCGCTCCCGACTTTTGACAATACGGCCTTATCACCTTGCCGTCAGCCGAAACCTTGGCTTCAAAACATTCTATGCAAAAAGGGGATATAAAGTGAAAGAGCCGAGAAACAATACGTTTCTCGGCTCAAAAAATTCCGAAACTATCAGCGCATATATTCGCGCCAATCCAAATCGCCGCGTTCGAGCGCGTGAATAAGCGCCTCCGCGGTAGCAATATTGGTCGCAACGGGAATGTTATGCACGTCGCATAACCGCAGAATATTGATATCATTAGGCTCGTGCGAACGCGGATTAAGCGGATCGCGGAAAAACACCAGTAAATCTATCTCGTTACAGCTGATGCTGGAAGCAAGCTGTTGATCTCCGCCCTGAGTGCCGCTCAGAAAACGCTGAATATGAAGTCCCGTAGCCTCGGACACAAGCTTGCCGGTCGTACCCGTGGCACAAATATTGTATCTGCTCAGAATGCCGCAGTAGGCAATACAAAACTGAACCATAAGCTCCTTTTTTGAATCGTGAGCAATAAGAGCAATGTTCATCTGCAAAATCCCTCCTTGTCCATTGCGGTATGTAATTATTAGTCGATCTTGATCGAAAGCGGAACGTCCTGACCGTCGATACGCTTTGCAATAGACGAATATGCCTTAAAGCCGCCGCATGTCGGAGGCAAAGCCTCGCCCTTTGCGCCGCAGATCTTGATGTTCACGTCCTCGGGAACAACGCCGATAAGCGGTATTCCGACAGCGTCCATTACCTCATCAAGGTCGTACAGTATATCCTCGTTCTTAAAGTTCTCGCTTACCTTATTGATGATAAGCCGCTGATTGATACAATTCTTGACGTACAGGAAGTCGGACAGCATCTGACCGTCGCGCACACAGACAGTATCGGGCGTAGTTACCATAAGTATAAGATCAGCCGCCTTGATAACGCTGAACACAGAGCTTCCGATACCCGCGGTATCGACGATTATGTAATCAAAATGCTCGCGCATCTCATCACATACTCCCATGATCTTTTCGGGATTTATATCGATAAACGGGTTTCTGGTAGCGCACACGAGCGACAGATTTTCCACCCGGTCAACCTTGGTGGTAGCTGTAAGAATGTCTATTTTACCCTCAAGATATTCGCCGATGTCGTGCTTTACCTTATCCTTCATACCCAGCATAATATCCAAACAGCGCAGACCGAAGTCCAACTCGACGAGCAGCGTCTTGTGCCCGAGAGTTGCGAGACCCGTTGCAACATTCGCGGAGGTCGTAGACTTACCCGTGCCCCCCTTACCTGCCGTAACTGCAATTATCTGTGACATAATGTTCCCCTCTCAACTATGACGGCTTAATAACGGTTTCCCGAAAATCTGCCGCTGATGTAGTTATAATTTAAAATACTCTATATACATTTTAGCACAAAAACTCCAATATGAAAAGGGTTTTTTTATATATTAACAAAAAATTGTGAGATTACTGGATTTTACGGTGCTAATTTTGTGCATTTTGACGAACAATGACAATGTAACGCCCAATCGAGACATACAAATCTCAGTCGGGCGTATCATTTGATAATATTAAAGAATAGTTTTCGGCTGACCCTTATCATCGTAGTTGGTGGAAATTTTACCCGTAACGTACGCTTGTATAACGTTCGCGGCGAGGACTTTGGTGAATTCACCCTTTTCAAGATACAATGCAAACGCGATCTCGGGATTATCCGCTGGATAAAAGCCAATAAGCGCCGAGTTTGTAACGTCAGCAGCAGCCTCGGGGGTACCCGTCTTTACCGCCACGTTTTCTTTGCCCACGCCGACGTAATCGTAAGGGCTGACCCAACCCGCGCCGTCGATCGTAAAGTTGACCTGCGTTGACGCGACGAGCTTCATTCCGTCATGTACCGCCGTCATGTATTTGTTCATATTAGGCTCCTTGGAGAAATCATCCGCAACTACGGGCTGCTTGTCGTACAGCTTTTCAGTGAAGTCGTAGTTGTACACAGACTTGACGATATGCGGTTCGAGACGAACGCCCTTATTCGCGATAGTCATTGCCTGCACAGCAAGATGCATAGGAGTGAGCGCGGTCTCGCATTGCCCTATACCCGCCTGTATGATATTTCCCTCGTACCACTCGTAGTTGTTCTCTTCAAACAGTTCCATAGAGCTCATCTGCCCGAGGTTCATATTAAGCTCAAAGCCGAGATCCCTTCCTACGCCGAACCTGCCTGCCCAGTATGCGAGCCTGTCAATTCCGAGCCGACGCGCGGTCTCGTAGAAAAATATGTTGCAGGAAATGCGAAGAGCCTCCCGAACAGGGATATACCCATAATGTCCTATTCCAAGGCAGGACGGCGTATAACCCGCGTAGTAGTTATATGTTCCCGTACAGTTTATCTTCTCCTCGGGGGTGATAACGCCGTCCGCCATGCCCGCTGTCGCTGTAATGGTCTTGAACGTCGAACCCGGACGGTATTCGCCGAACAGCGCACGGTTGAACAGCGGACCGTCGGGACGATTCAGCACCTCATTATAATCCTTGAGTAGATCGTTGATATCGTAGGTCGGATATGTTGCCGCGCCGAGCAGACCGCCCGTTTTAACGTCCAGCACCACGACAGCACCCGATTTGCAGCCCTTTCCTCTGAGTGTAGCATCGTATTTCTCCGTGTAATACGGCGAGTTCAGATACTCTATGTGATATTTCAGCATATCCTGCAAAAGCGACTGATACTCCGTGTCGATAGTCAGCATGACCGACTTGCCCGCCACAGGCTCTTGTGTGACCTGATCCGATACACTCAGCCCGTCCGCGCTCCTTGTTATCGTGCGCACTCCGCGTTGACCGCGCAGCTCGCTTTCAAGCGCCTGTTCGGTACCGTCAAGCCCTATGACGTCATTAAGCAGATAGCCGCTGTCCTTAAGCTCCGCATACTTTTCCGCCGAAATAGCGCCTACCGTTCCCCTAAGATGCGCGGCGATGTTCCCGTCAAGGTACTCGCGCTCCCAGCTCTCGGTAATATCGACCCCCGGAAGGAGTGCGCTAAGCTCCTTAAGCTCCAGCACAGTATCCTCACCGATATCGCTCGCAAGCACAAATTTGGAGTTTAGCTTTGAAAAATCCTTAATGAGCATTTCATAGCGCACGCCCGCAATAGCACGGCGCATTTTCTCATCATACTTGTCGCTGATCTCGTACTGCTTGTAAAGCTGATAGATACAGTTCTCGACAGTCGCGTAGCTGCCTACATTGAGCCTGGATTTCAGCGTTTCGACCGCTGATTCGCGCTCCTCATCGAACGTGTACGGCTCGGTCTTGCTTATCGGCAGTGAGTCGTTCCACTTTTCATTATTCTTTTCGAGCACCGTCAGAACGCGGTAGATTATCTCGTTCTCCGTGCCCTTTTCCAGTGAAAAAAACTGAAAGTTAATATTGTAAACTATCTTGTTCGTATTCAGCAGCTTTCCGTTAGCATCGACGATCTGTCCTCTGGCAGCCTCGATATCCTGCTCGGTAACAGTACTCTCCTTTGTCATACTCAAGTATCCCGCCCCGTCGACAAGCTGAATTTTCAACAGCTTTAGCCCGCACAGAAACGAGATAACGATAACAAACGCCGCCATAATGATAGAACGAACCACAGAAGAAATTTTAGACATTATAAATCACCCGTCAAAATAACAATTATAAATCCCAATAAACATTATCACAATGTGACAACGCGAGGGTTTTTGAGGTTTCACGCGAAACGTAAAAATGAAAATACCATAAGGGCATTTCACAAACCTGTTTGACAGCAAAAAAACGCAGAGAACTTCGGCGCAGCCGAGTTTAGTCCTTTTCCTTGTATTCCGCCTCCTCGGCGCTCTGCGCGGACTCCTCGAGACGGCGCTGCTCCTTGGTCCGGAGCTTGTTTACGATAAATGTGACGAGGAAATATATCGGTACCGAAAACAGTATCGCTCCGCCGTATGACGGCAGGACTACTCCCGTAAGCGATATCACGCTCTCCGCGCCCTCCCACATCCAGTGCAGGAACAGAAAATCCATCATACCCATTATAACAACCACCGCCGCGTTGACGATAAAATGGCTGATAAACGTCGCCTTTATCCAGAACCGCGCCAGCAGTGATATAAACGGACACGCGCACAGCAGCCATATCGCGGAAAAACCCACGACGGTAACGCCGTTCGCCATATCCAGCATAAGTCCGCAAAACGTACCGAAAACGCCCGCCGCGAGGTCTCCCTCGTACATTGCGACTGCGGTCGCCAACGGTATTATCAGCAACGGACAATATCCGCGTATTATCGGATTGCACTCAAAAAGGTAAAACAAAAGCAAGACCGCAGCGTAAAGCAGCCAGCGCAGAAAACCGCGCAGCATCATTCTGCGCGAACGCGCCTTGCTCCCCATTATTTTTTTCATCGGATCACTCTCCGATCTCGAAAGGGATGCCCTTTCCGCTGAAGTCCGTAATAACGAACGCCATAGTGACTGCTTTCACGTCCTCGGCGGGCTGTATCAGCGCGTGTCTGGACAGTCCGTTCGGATCGTCATACACCTCCGTCACGGTTCCCACCATTATATCCGCAGGGAAAAGACCGCTCTTTCCCGATGTAAAAATTATATCTCCGACTTCAATATCCGCATCCTTAAGTATATCGCTCATCAGGCACATTCCCTTTGAGGCGGACTCAACGGTGTTTTCGATAACTCCCGTGGTCTTAGAGCGCATAGTGTACACTCCGACGTTCACCTCAGGGCTGATTATGGTTGTAACGCGGGCATAGTTTGCGGCAGTTCTCGTCACCCTTCCGACAAGTCCCACCGAGGTTATCACGGGATCGTTCTCGGAAAGACCGCTGTTCTCGCCTATGCCTACGGTAAAGCCGCCGTAGATATCGTTGGCGTTGCGCGCGATAACGTCGCATGGCTCGGAGAACCGGTAATCGTCGTTCTTCTGCTTAAGCTCCAGCATTTCGCGCAAACGCTCGTTTTCCTTCTGGAGCGTTTCGTAGTCCATGGTCTGCTTGTACATCTCGCTGAGCTTGGCATTCAACTCGTCGTTTTCCGTCTTGTATTTATCAGCGTTCACCAGCTTGTCAATAAAGCCAGAGACCCCGTCCGCAATGCCGTTCGCGGCAGAAACGAATGGATATGTTATTGTGCCGATTATCTGCTCGGGAGGCGTTTCCTTTCCGACCGTCACCGCCACATAAGTCATAAGTCCCAGCAGCAGCGCGCCAATGCATATCAGTATCTTGAATTTAACGCTGTGAAAAAAATCCTTCATAGTTCACCACATTTTGTTGACAATATATCCAAAAAGTCCGCTGCAGATATAGATATTCTCTTATAATATTCGGGAATACTGTGTTTCTCGTGAACAGCATCACGAATAGTTACAACACTGTTTATCCCGTCATACATCACATTATATTGATTGCACTCATACTCAAAGCTGATCATATGTCCAAGCTTGATAAGCCGTTTAAGGTCGTCGCACATTCCCTCGCAGGACAGCTCGCAGTGAATAAAATCGGCGAGCGTCGGGGCATCTGACAGCTCCCCGCACCTCAGATACTTTACGGTCATAGTTATCAGTAGATCATCTCGTCCTCGCTGAGAACATCCTCAAGCTTGTCGATATTCTCAAGAACCTTGCCCGTGCCATCCGCTACGCAGTCAAGCGGTCTTTCGGCGATCTTTACGGGCATACCCGTCTCCTCGTGAATGAGCTTGTCAAGTCCGCGAAGCAGCGCTCCGCCGCCCGCGAGCATAATGCCGTTCTCGATGATATCCGCCGCAAGCTCGGGAGGACACTTCTCAAGAGTGGTTTTGATAGCGTCGATAACGTGCGACAGAGGCTCGGAGATAGCCTCGCGAACCTCCTCGGAGGTAATCGTGATGTTCTCGGGCAAGCCGTTCAGCAGGTTTCTGCCCTTTATGTCCATTACGGGCTCGTTATCATCCGTCTTGAACGCCGAACCGATACCCGTCTTGATATTTTCGGCGGTGCGCTCACCGATGAGAAGATTGTACTTTTTCTTAATATAGTTAATTATCGCGGACTCGAACTCATCGCCTGCGACTCTTACGGAACGCGCCGCAACGATACCGCCGAGGGAGATTATAGCGACCTCACTGGTACCGCCGCCGATATCGACGATCATGCTGCCCATAGGCTCCGCGACTGGCAGACCCGCACCGATAGCCGCCGCCATAGGCTCCTCGATGATAGATACGCGCTTTGCGCCCGCCTGCTGCGCCGCTTCCTTAACGGCTCTGCGCTCTACCTCGGTAACACCCGACGGGATACAGATGATAACTCTCGCTTTGCTTCTGCCCTTGAGCGCCTTTTTTATAAACTGCGCGAGCATTATTGACGTCATGTCAAAATCCGCGATAACGCCGTCCTTTAGCGGTCTTACCGCAACGATGGAGCCCGGAGTACGTCCTATAACGTCCTTAGCCTCCTGACCGACATAGCGCACCTGACCCGCTTTTTTATCCACCGCGACTACCGACGGCTCGCGTATGATAATCCCCTTGCCTCTCATATAAACCAACGTATTTGCCGTACCGAGATCAATACCGATATCCTTGTTCATTCCAAACATTGTAAACTGTCCTCCGAAAAAATCATTAGTTATATAAAGTAAATTGTTCTTCACAACACTATATACCAAGTTAAATTATAACACTATTTTCACCAACTTTCAATATATTATTTATCTTAATTTTTCCAAATTTGGACAGGAATTTTTTGTCATTTTAACGGATAACCCGAAATCGCCGTCTCTTTTGGAACGGCGATATGAAAATTATTCAAATATCGAACAAAGCTTTGAGGTCTTTTTTATGCCGTTGTCGCCATTGACAAGTATCTCTCCCCAGTCATCGGACAGCACGTTTCCGCTCCAGTCCTTGGCTATGTCAAGATATTCAACACCGCCGCCGTTGCCCTTCCACGACCAACCCAGATAACCGAGATTATTTTCGACGCAGTACTGCATGATATAAGCTTCGTCAACGTCTCCGTCGCTGTGATTATACCCGAACTCGCCAACTACCACGCACAGTCCTTGATCGGTAACACCTTTAAGATTTGATGTAATGGTACGCTCGTTTTTTCCTGCGGTGCCGTACATATGAATCGAAAACATAGTATTTTTATCGGGATCGGAATCGAAAACATCCTTGCCGTACTTGCGAATACTCTCGCCGTACTGTCCCCAGCCCGCCGCATCGACCATTATCGTATTCTTTATCCCCGCCTCGCGGAGCTTCGGGATAGCCTCGACATAGCCGTCGCGCCACGCCTCAGCGTTCCACTCACCTATCCACTCGTTGGTGATGTTAAGGATTGCCGTGTCGATATACTTCGTGAGAACGTCCTTCATCTCTATCCAGTAACTGACCGCATTGTCGAGATAGCTCCGCTTATCCATTCCGCAGCCGTCATGAACCTCTACGACCGCTATCATTTTTCTCTCGTTACACTCGACGATGGTCCGCTCCAAATCCTCGGCAGTGGTTTTCTCCCACTGATCGCCGTCCGCGAGAACGACCCGCACGGTGTTCGCACCCGTCGCGGCAATACCGTCAAGCGCGGTCTCAAGCTGATCTTTAAACCATACATGAGCGTGATTGATACCGCGCATTACAAATTCGTTTCCTTTAGCGTCGATCAGCTTAGTGCCGTCAACCTTAAATCCGCCCTCGGAGACGGGAGGGAGATCAATGTCGGGATTGCCGGAAGAATTGTCCGAAACGCTGTCCGCAACAGACGAGGTACTGTTATTCAAGGACGAATTATTGCCATTGTTACATCCGGTAAACAGCAGGCACAGCGACATCAGAGCCGCCAAAATAGTATTTTTTCTCATGTTATCTCCTCTCAAAAACAGCGCCGTACAAGTCGCAGAAGGGCTTCGCACGGCGCTTAAATATTCCCTTGTATATCCGATTACTTCATTGACTCAACGAGCGCCTTGGTATCGCGCGCGATAAGCAGCTCCTCGTTGGTGGGCACCACCCATACCTCGACATTGCTGTCGGGAGCGGATATCTTGGCAAGCTTTCCGCGCATTCCCTCGTTAGCCTTGTCGTCAAGCTTAATGCCGAGATATTCCATATTATGGCAAACGTCAGCCCGGAGGTCGTCGGAGTTCTCACCGATACCACCCGTGAACAGAACTGCGTCAAGACCGTTCATGACCGCCGCATACGAGCCGATGTACTTCTTGATCTCGTAACGCAGCATCTCGCCCGCGAGGATAGCTCGCCTGTCGCCCTCGTGAGCGGCAGCGGTCAGGTCGCGGTTATCGCTGGAGATACCCGAAACACCGAGAAATCCCGATTTCTTGTTCATATAATCGCTCATCTCGGAAGGAGTAAATCCAAACTTATTTGCAACAAACGTTACCGCGGAAGCGTCGATAGCGCCGCAGCGTGTGCCCATGATAACGCCGTCCAGCGGAGTAAAGCCCATGGACGTATCAATGGACTTGCCGCCCTCTACTGCCGTAATGGAAGAACCGTTGCCGAGGTGGCACGATACTATCTTCAATTCCTTGATATCCTTGCCCATGGCGTCTGCGAGTGCCTGAGAAACAAATCTGTGAGACGTGCCGTGGAAACCGTACTTTCTTACATGGAACTTTTCATAGCACTCATAAGGCAGTCCAAACATAAACGCCTTTTCGGGCATGGTTTGGTGGAACGCGGTATCGAATACGACAACCTGCGGAGTGGTCTCCGGGATAACCTTTTTGCAAGCCCACAGCGCCAGAGCATGAGGGTGGTTATGTACGGGAGCAAGCTCGGACAGATCGTCGATCTGCTTGATAACCTCATCGGTAACAAGTGTGGTCTTGTCGAAGATCTCCGCACCCTGTACGATACGGTGACCGACTGCTGAAATCTCGTCCATGGACTTCAGCACGGATGCCTCACCCTTGGTCAGCACATCGACCAGCTTCCCGAAAGCCTCTGTGTGGGTAGGGAATGTGCAGTCAATGTCAACGGTCCGCCCGTCGAACGTTGTGTGTTTGATGTGACCGTCGATACCGATACGGTCGCAGTTGCCCTTTGCGATAACGCTCTCATCGTCCATGTTCAGCAGCTGATATTTCAGCGAAGAGCTGCCTGCGTTGATTACCAGAATTTTCATTTTGTTATATCCTCCTGAAGTATAATAATAATCCTTTTATATTGTAAACCTTTTCACAAAAAAAATCAAGTATTTTTTAATATTTTTCTTGATTTTCCACAAAAATTGTTGTAAAATATAACAAGAGGGTCATATATTTTTTATAATACGTTAGAAATTTTTGGAGGAATTGTATGAAGATCGGCGCTATAATCAGCGAGTACAACCCGTTCCATAACGGGCATAAATATCATATAGAGCAGACCCGCGCTGCCGGGGTCACACATATCGCCACCGTAATGAGCGGAAATTTCACACAGCGCGGCGACGCTGCAATTTACGACAAGCACGTCCGCGCAAGGGCGGCGCTTGAAAACGGGATCGATCTCGTTATCGAACTGCCCGTGCGGTATTCGCTGATGGCTGCGGAGGGGTTCGCGAGGGGCGCTGTGGAGATCGTCTCGGCGCTTGGATGCGTGGATACGCTGTCGTTCGGCAGCGAGAGCGGCAATATTGAGGCGCTCAAGGAGGCGTCACGAGCTATTGAGTTTACGGCACACACCAAGGAATTTGACAAGTTGATTAAGCACGGCAAGAGCTATCCCGCGGCTTTGCATGAGGCTATGCTTGAATATTACACGAAGGACGTGGCGGAGCTTATCGCCTCGCCGAATAACACGCTCGCGATTGAGTATCTGAGCGCTCTCGACAATATCGCAAGCCCGATAAAGCCGATGACGATAAAGCGGCTCGGAGCCGATCATGACAGCGACGACGAGGACGTGTTCATAAGCGCCTCGGCGATACGAAAGAAGATACTTAACGGTGGAGACATTTCGACGTTCGCGCCCGCCGTCGACGCTCCCGCGGCGGATATCACGCGACTGGAACGTGCAATACTGGCAAAGCTCCGCACTCTGCGCGCCGAGGACTTTGAGCGCTGCTACGACAGCATAGGAGGTCTCGCCGAGAGGCTCGGCAAAGCCGTCCGCGGCGCAAGGTCACTGTCGGAGCTGTACTTTCTCGCGAAAGCAAAGCGCTATACACTGTCTAGCATTCGCCGCGCGGTGATGTGCGCGTTTCTCAATCTAGACAAGAAATTTGCCGCCGAAAAGCCCGCGTATCTGCGCGTTCTCGGAATGAATTCGCGCGGCAAGGAGATACTGTCCGAGGCTAAGTGCCCCGTGCCTATCGACACGTCGCTCAAGGCGCTGTCGAAAACCTCACGCGAAGCGTTTCTTCAAGCCGGCTTTGAGGCTCGCTGCACCGATATTTACTCGCTCGCGTTCGCCGAGCCGAGACCTTGTGGCGTGGACTTCACCGCCGCGCCCGTTATTATCAGCGAATAATTTTGTGAAAAATTCACAGAATATCACGATAAAGAGGAGAGCAAATGAGCGAATTTAACAAATTTAATGAATTACGCGCAAAGCACCCCCAATTTATATACCACAGTTTTGAGTTAAATGAAAACGAACTTGTATTTCATTTCCAGATCGACAAGTTTCATTTTCACCCGACATGGCGGTTTAATCTCAATTTAGACGAGTATAAGTTTGACCGCGGACAGGCGGAGCTTATTGCGTTCTCGCTCGGTATGGCGGAGCTGGTGTCGTACTGGAAATGTGCCTGCTGTCCGACTGTCGAGGTGCGATGCGGTGGTCTTTCCGAGTGGCAGAGGCTCTGGTGGAAAAAGCTGTACTTCAACGGATTGGGCGAGTTTTTCTACCGAAACGGCATTACAACAGACTTTGAAGGCTTTATGAAGATAGAAGCTCACGAGTCGCCCGAGCCGCCGAAATGCAAACCCGAATTGAGCGGAGCGCTTGTTCCCGTGGGCGGCGGCAAGGACAGCGTGGTGTCGTTGGAGCTGCTCAAGCAGGCGGGCGAGGACATCACTCCGTACATCATCAACCCGCGCGGCGCGACGCTCGGGTGCGTAAAAGCGGCGGGACTTCCCGAGGGCAATGTCGCCGCGCCGACGCGGACTATCGACAAAGCGCTCCTCGAACTGAATTCGCGCGGCTACCTGAACGGACACACTCCTTTTTCGGCTGTCGTTGCATTCTCGGCGCTGCTGCATGCGTGCGTTCTCGGGAAAAAATATATTGTACTGTCCAACGAGAGCAGTGCCAACGAGACATACGTAGAGGGCGAACAGATCAACCACCAGTACAGCAAGTCTACCGAATTCGAGCGCGATTTCCGAGAATACTGCGCGATATCGTTCGGTAACATTCCCGAATACTTCAGCCTGCTGCGCCCGTTGTCCGAGTGGCAGATAGCGCGTGAGTTCGTGAAATATCCGCAATACTTTAGGGTTTTCCAGAGCTGCAACCTCGGCTCGAAAACGGACGTGTGGTGCGGGAAATGCGCGAAGTGTCTATATGTATATGTACTGCTGGCGGCGTTTCTGGACGATGACGAATTAACAAAAATCTTTGGTTGTAATATGTTGGAAATAGCGGAGCTTTCGGATATGCTGGACGGACTTATGCTGGACGGCGAGGATAAGCCGTTTGAATGTGTCGGTACAAAGAACGAGGTACGGCTGTCGCTGAAAATGGCGCTGGAAAAGCGAAAACCGGATCCACCCGTGCTTCTCGGGCGCTTTGCCGAAAAATTCCCCGATTACTCGCCCGTCACGCTGACGAATTACTTTGACAAGGACAATTTTGTTCCGAAAGAATTTTTACCGTATCTGGAGAGAATAACCAATGAAATTTGACGTTTTAAAACCGATATTTGAGGGCAAACGCCCCGTAATACTGGGCTTTGGCCGTGAGGGCAAGGTATGGCTGGATATCCTGCGCAAGCTGCGGTGCTGCCCCGAAATCGCTATTGCCGACATGAATCCCATTGATGTGTACGATCTTCGTATGCCGAACCTCACCGCGATCTGCGGTGCACACTATCTCGAGGAATGCGCCGAGTATGACATTATCCTGCAATCACCGGGCGTGGCGGTCAAGAACAGGCTCAACAAAGCCGCAAAGGCCAAGATACTGTCGCAGACCGAGCTGCTTCTCAGAATGAAGCCCTGCCGCGTTGTCGGTGTGACGGGCACAAAAGGCAAGTCCACCGTCTCCTCGCTTATCCACCATTTTCTGGAGGCGAACGGTATGCCCACCATGCTGATAGGCAATATCGGAGTGCCGCCTATGAAACGCTTTGACGAGCTTGACGGCGGTATGACGGCGGTATGCGAAATGAGCTGTCATCAGCTTGAATTCGTGCAGCACTCGCCCGATATTGCGGTCATGCTGAATATGTTCCCCGAGCATCTCGATCACTACGTGAATTTTGACGCTTATGCCGAAGCAAAGCGTAATATAGCGCGGTTTCAGCAAGAAAACGACATCACGATAGCAAACACGGACATTTTGCCTGTGGACTGTGTGGGAAACGTCTATTCATCGGCGTTCGGCAAACAGGCGGACGTGTGGACAGACGGCGGCGCTATCCACATTTTCGGCGAGGATATACCTGCGGAGAAAATCCACACTCGTCTGTGCGGTCGCCACAACGTTTACAATATTGCCATGGCTCTCGCAGCGGCGGTCAAGGCGGGCGCGGACTTGCAGAAGTGTCTTGATGCGCTCCCCAAATTCAACGGTCTGGAGCACCGTCTGGAATATGTCGCGGAGATAAACGGTGTGCAGTACATCAACGACAGCATCTGCACCGTTCCCGAGGCGGCTATCGCGGCGGTGAACGCGTTCGACGGCGCGGACTGCATTATCCTCGGCGGCATGGACAGGGGCATTTCGTATGACGTGCTCGGCGAGTTCCTGAACAAGGGCGTTGTCGAGACGGTAATTCTCCTGCCAGACAGCGGAAAGCGCATAGGCAGGCTGGTCACCAATCCCGCGGTCAATCTGCTGTTCGCAGAGGATATGGAGGCGGCTGTGCGCATGGCGAGCGAATTCGCGCAGAAACGCGTGCTCCTCTCCCCCGCCTCGGCAAGCTACGGCTTTTACCGCAACTTCGAGGAGCGCGGACGGCACTTCAAGCAGCTCGTCCACGCATTGGAGAACAAATAAAATCGCGGGCTGCTCCGAAAAGGAACAGCCCGCTTTTGGGTATATCAAACAGCCGCTGCAAGCCCTTGCTTTCCTGCCCGCTCGGCTATTCACGGACGATCGCGTAGCCGCTGTCGCCACCTCACGGTACGGCTGTGGATCTTACCCTTTCTTATTCTATGCGGTTCGATTAATTTCGTGAAAGAACATCTCACACGGCGGTATCGCAACAAACGGTTGCTTGACTTAAACTTGCCAGTCTGATATAATATTTATGGGGTGATAAGATGATTGGCGAGATTATAAAGGAAATTCGTCAGAATGACAATATGACGCAGGACGAAATGGCACAGGCTCTTTACGTCACGAGACAGGCAGTCTCACGCTGGGAAAACAATGAAACTACGCCTAACATAGAAACGCTCAAGCATATCTCCAAAATGTTCGGTGTTTCGCTTAACCGTCTGCTTGCAACTACCCAAAGCACGGACGTCCAGACCGCCGAAATAAACGCGAACAGGTTTATTGGATTTGCGGATGTATATGAAAACAGTCGTCCAACAGTTCCCGCTCACGCGATCGAAATAATAACCGATTACCTCGGAAAAACTCCCGACACCGTTGTGGATATGGGCTGCGGAACAGGCTTATCGACAAGGGCATGGGAGGGCAAATGCGGCAAAATCATAGGCATAGAGCCAAGCGAGGATATGCTTAATATCGCCAAAGCAAAATCGGGCGGCAGCGTGTCCTTTGTAAAAGCGTATTCCGATAACACGGGATTGCCCGATGGCAGTGTGGACGTTGTGTTCTGCTCACAGTCGTTTCACTGGATGAACCCTCATGATACGCTTGCGGAGACCGACAGGATTTTGAGAAAGGACGGCATATTTGCCGCCGTGGACTGCGACTGGCCTCCCGTATGCAATTCGAACTCCGAGATCGCTTATATGAATTTATTCAATAAAGTGAGAATTATCGAGGAAGAGAATACAGATATCTGCAAAACCTTTCATAGGTGGGATAAAAATAATCATCTGAAAAATATGATTGAAAGCGGATATTTCAAATATTGCAGAGAAATAGTTTTTGACAATCGCGAGGAATGCAGTATTGAGCGCTTCTTAGCTCTGGCGCAAAGTCAAGGCGGATTACAGACGATATTAAAGCATTCTCCCGAGCTTATTGAAAACGATTATCTGAATTTTCAGAAAACTGTGTATAAGAGCTTTGACACGGGGATAAACAATGTGATTTTTTGTTATCGAATGAGGATCGGAATAAAATAAATTATGGCGTGCATTTTTGCACGCCATTTTTGTATTGTCGAAATCTATCGTTATCACGGATTTTCCAGCGACTTCTCCAGAAAGCTCCTTGTCTTTTCGCTCTTCGGCGCGCCGAAAACCTCGTCGGGCGTACCGTATTCCTCGATAACGCCGTCCGCCATAAAAATGACCTTGTCGGCTACTCCGCGCGCGAAGTTCATCTCGTGCGTTACCACTATCATGGTGCGGTCGGAGGTTTTCAGCTCTCGGATAACGCGCAGGACTTCTCCCGTAAGCTCGGGATCGAGCGCCGAGGTAGGCTCGTCAAAGCAAAGAATATCGGGGTTCAGCGCCAGTGCACGCGCGATGGCGACGCGCTGCTGCTGACCGCCCGAAAGCTCGCAGGGGTAATTGTTTACCTTTTCGGACAATCCCACCGTATCGAGCAGACGGCGTGAGTTATCGTCTATCTGCCTTATTATCTCCTTTTTCTCGGCTTTCGTGACTTTCTTGGCTTTAAGCTGCCGCAGCTCGGGCGCTAAAGAAACGTTCTTCAATACGTTATACTGCGGGAACAAATTGAACTGCTGAAACACAAGACCGAAATGCAGCCGCTTTTCGCGCTTCTCCGCATCGGAGTACGGCGGCTCGTCCGAGCTGAACAGCACGTTCCCGTTGACGGATATCGTGCCCGTATCGGGGGTCTCGAGAAAGTTCATGCAGCGCAGCAGCGTGGTCTTGCCGCTGCCCGAGCTGCCGATTATCGCAAGCACCTCGCCCTTCTCCATAGAGAAGTCGATACCCTTAAGCACCTCCGTTTTGCCGAAGGATTTGTATATTTTTTTTACTTCTAAGAACGACATTTTTATCCTCCGTCAACCGCTGTAATAGTTCAGCTTCTTTTCGGCAAGGTTGAGCAGAAACGTAAGCAGTGCTGAAAATAGCAGATAGAATGCTCCGATATAGAACAGCGGCCAGATGATCATCTTCATGCTTACAATATCCTCGGCAGCCTTGACAAGCTCCGTTACCGCGATAACTCGTGCCAGAGAGGTATCCTTGACAAGCGTAATGATCTCGTTGCCCATAGGCGGCACAATGCGCTTAATCACCTGAAACAGCACGACCTTGAAAAATATTTGCGTTTTCGTCATGCCGAGAACCTGTCCCGCCTCGTACTGTCCCTTGGAAATGCTCTCGATACCGCCGCGGTATATCTCCGAAAAATAGCAGGAATAGTTGATTATAAACGCGATAAGCACGGCGGTAAGTCTCGGCAGCGCCGGCATATCAAACAGCAGTCCGGGTCCGTAAAATATCAGAATGATCTGTAGCATCAGCGGAGTACCGCGGATTATCCAGACAAACGTCTTTGTTATCCACTTTACAGGCAGAATTTTCGACATAGAGCCGAATGTTATTATCAGTCCCAGCGGAAGCGATACGGCAAGCGTTATCAGAAAAATAACGACCGTAACGCCAAAGCCGTTTGTAAGCTGTTTTGTAACCTCAAGAAAGCTCATTTTTTTCTTTTCCTTTATGTATAAAACACGGCGCGGTTATTTGCAGAGCCGTGCCGTGCCTTTTAATTACAGTGCGTAAATATCGTCGACGCCGTACTTCTTGGCAAGTTCAAGCAGTGTGCCGTCCTTTGCCAACTCATCAATAGCCTGATTGATCTTCGCGAGGGTCTCGGTATCCTCAAGCCGAACGCCTACCGCATAATACTCGTCCATAAGCTGAACGTTCTCAAGTATCATAAGGTCTGCAAAATCTTCACTCTCTACCGAACTTCTCGCAAGTGTGTAGTCAACTATGCCGATATCGGCAGTACCCGCCTTGACCTCCAAAACTGCGTCCTTCTGCGCGTCGCAGCTTACCTGCTTGCAGTCCTTGAGTGTTTCATCGGCACTTGCTGCGGTCTCACCCGCGGAGCCACCCTCGTAAGCGACTGACGCACCTGCCATAGACTTGGTATCGGTATACTTTTCGGCATTATCCTTTTTGATCAGTATGACCTGTCTGTTCTTAAGGTATGTTGTGGAGAACGCCATATTCTCTTTGCGGTCTTCCGTTACGGTAAGACCGTTCCAGATAAGGTCAATGGTCTTGGACTTAAGCTCAATCTCCTTTTTCTTCCAGTCGATGACCTGAAATTTCGGAGTAACGCCCAGCTTTTCACATACAGCCTTGGTGAATTCTGTCTCAAATCCGGTAAGCTCGCCGTTTTCATCAAGATAGTTCATAGGCTCGTAATATGTAATACCTATAACAGCCTCGCCCTTGTTCATGATGTAGTTCCAGTCGGTGTCCTCTGTCTTGCTGCAGCCGCAGAGCCCTAAGCACATTACCGCGCCCATAAGCACGGAAAGTATTCTTTTCTTCATAATAACTGTCGTCCTTTCGTGTTCTATTATCTATTTATCACAGTAAAGCGGGCAAGCCGCTCTCCGCTCACAAGTGTTATTTTATCATATTGTCCTTGTTTTGTCAAGAGATTGCGGATAATTCACCTTTTTCAACAAATTTTGGCGTAATTGTACGGATTTTTAGTGACAATTTGCGGTCAGATACCGAATGGCAGCGCCATTATCGCAGCCCACTCGCGTACCCAGTAATTAAGTATATTTCGCGCGGGAGTTCTCGAGGAGTGATGACCGACCGTTTTCAGACCGTTCTCGCGCGCGTAAATATCGGCGCGGAACTGATGAAAGTCATTTGTAACCACAACAACGCCGTCCGTTATCCCACGCTCGGCGAGCAGCGCCACCGAAAAGCGGAAGTTCTCGCGGGTACTGACGGACTTGTCCTCCTTAATAATGCGGCTTTCGTCAATGCCCCTGTCGACAAGAAAGCGGTGCATTGCCTCCGCCTCGGAGATATCCTCGCCGCTGCCCTGTCCGCCGCTAACGACGCAGACCGTGTTGGGGTGAGCGTTCATAACCTCCTCTGCCGCGATAAGCCTGTACGCGAGCATTGAACTGGGGGTCTCTCCGCGCACCTGACAGCCCAGCACTATCACCGCTTTTGGATCGTCAAGCGGCTTTTCAATATGCACCGCCATATTTACCGAGAAAATGATACACATGACCGCGCAGACCGCGGCAAAGCCGCCGATAACGATAAGAAATATTTTTCCGATGATTTTGCTCCAAACGCGCTTTATCAACCCGCAAAGAGGGTTCCAAAGCAATGCTGCGAGGAATATCGCGCCAAATAACGCCGAGCCGATATAAGTACCCGCCGTAACAAAGTTCAGGTTAACCCAGATCAGCATTGCAAGCGCCGCCGCAGCTATAAGTATTCTTGGTATTTTGGATAATATCTTGCTCATATATTCACCTATAAAATAACTGCCGAACAGTACAAATGTGCCCGGCAGTCTAATTTTTTATCCGAATATGCTTTGACGAATACAGCCGAAAACTCTGTCAAACTCGTCCATACCTATGCAAGAGAACGTACATACGATCGCTCCTATGTAGAACAAGATCACAATGCCGAGCATAACCGCCTGAATAATAAGCATTCCGCGTGCGTAGTTCTTCTTCGGCTGAGGCGTGTCGCCGCTGAACGCCCATACGAACAGCAGGATAATGCCGATCAAGCCGAGACTTGACAGGAATATCGTGAGCGCCCACTGTCCAACGGACATATCCTCGGTACGCTCTATCATTCCGCCGTTGTTGTAGCTTTGCGGATAGGCGGGCATCTGCGCCGCATTCGGGCTTGTGTAAGTATTGACCGTCGGTGCAGACTGCATAGGCTCCGTTGCCGAAGCCACAGGCTTGCTAAGGTCGACCGCGCTTTCCAGCGGCGCGCCGCAAGACGGACAGAACTTGCCCTCGCCCTGTACAAGCGTTCCGCATTTGTCACAAAATCTTTCCATAATTAACCTCACAAAAACATTTCTCTCTGGGTCTGACCCCACTTATATCTATATAATAACATATTATCAACATTTTGTCAATGGTGTTTTTATCCACGCTCTTTATCCGTGTATCCACTGGCTCATCCCCGCGCCCAAAGCCTCGTTGGGGCGCTCTCTGAATCCGAACTGCTTATAGAAGTCCTCCCTGCCGATAGCAGACATAAGATAAAGCGCTATCGTATCCCCCGGTTCAAGCGTGCTCTGCATAAACGCCATTGTACGGCGCATCATCTCCGTGCCTATGCCTTGGTGCTGATACTCGGGTATGACCATTACGTCGGTTATGTAATTCGCGTAGCTGCCGTCGGACAGCACGCGAATCATGCCGACCGCTCTGCCGTTGTCGCGCACGGTCGTGATGTGGAACGCGTTGTTGAGCGCGTTGCTCGCTATTCTTTCGGACAGCACCGTAAACTTAACGGCGCGGCGCATTTCCATATACTCCTCCAGTGTGGGAGCCTTGTCGATATACTCTAATGCCATTTTTCCCTCTCCGCAAAATTCCGTCCCGCTTTCGGCAGGACGGAATTATTTATTTTAGTCTTGTGACTGATCTTGATCTTCGCCGTTTTCCTCAGGCTTTTCATCGGTCAGCGTCTCGGTCTTTTCCTCAACAAGCTTTGTTGGGTTGCCGTCAACGTCGATCTCGCCGTTCATAAGCTTGTAGAATACGGGACCGTCAAGCTTCTCGTGCTTTATCAGATACTGTGCGCAAAGTTCGAGCAGGTCACCGTGAACGGTAAGGATATCCTTTGCCTTTTCATAGCCCGTTTCGATAAGCTCGCGTATCTCCGCATCTATCTCGCTCGCGACGTTTTCGGAATAGTTCTTGCCGTGACCGTAATCTCTGCCGAGGAATACCTCGTCATTCTCACTGCCGTACAATATCGGACCGAGCTTCTCCGAAAAGCCGTAGCGCGTTACCATATCTCTGGCCACGGAGGTCGCGCGCTCAATATCGTTGGAAGCACCCGTTGTAATGTCATCGAGAATAAGCTTTTCAGCTGCACGTCCGCCAAGCAGGACTATGATAGATTCCTCCATGCGTTTTTTCGTGACGTGTGAGTTGTCCTTTTCGGGCAGATGCATCGTAAAGCCCGCCGCCATACCTCTCTGGATAATGGACACCTGATGAACCTTATCCTGCGTAGGGCAGAACAGCGTAGTGACCGCGTGACCTGCCTCGTGATAAGCGGTAATTCGCTTGTCCTCAGGGCTTACGATACGGCTCTTCTTCTCGGGACCCGCAACTACCTTGATGGTAGCCTCCTCAATATCCGTCTTTGTGACAGCCTTGCGGTTGTTACGCGCTGCAAGCAGCGCCGCCTCGTTTACAAGGTTTTCGAGATCCGCGCCCGTAAAGCCGGCCGTTGTCGCGGCAATGGTCTTGAGGTCTACATCGGGACCGATATTCTTGTTTCTGGTGTGCACCTTGAGTATTTCCTCTCTGCCCTTGATATCGGGATAGCTTACGACTACCTGTCTGTCAAAGCGTCCCGGACGGAGAAGCGCAGGGTCAAGGATATCGCGGCGGTTGGTAGCCGCCATAACGATGATGTTTTCGTTTTCGGTAAATCCGTCCATTTCAACAAGCAGCTGGTTTAGCGTCTGCTCGCGCTCGTCATGACCGCCGCCGAGACCCGCACCGCGCTGTCTGCCGACCGCGTCTATCTCGTCGATGAAGATAATGGACGGGGTGTGCTTTTTCGCCTGATCAAACAGATCGCGCACTCTCGAAGCACCGACGCCGACGTACATCTCAACGAAGTCCGAACCGGATATCGAGAAGAACGGAGCGCCCGCTTCGCCCGCGACTGCCTTTGCGAGCAACGTCTTACCAGTTCCGGGAGGTCCTACGAGCAGCACGCCCTTGGGAACTCTCGCGCCTATCTCGCGGTACTTAGCGGGATTTTTCAGGTAGTCTACGATTTCGACAAGCTCCTGCTTTTCCTCATCCGCGCCCGCAACGTCCTCGAACGTTACCTTCTTGCCCGTTTGCTGACGGACGTTCGCGCGGGAGAACGTGTTCATTTTGCCGCCGCCCGTTGTCTGTCGCAGCACGATGACCGTAAAAATCACCATCACACCGACAAGCAACAGATACGGCAGAATACTCGTAAGAAACGTGTTGTCGGAAATCGGGATATAGTTCTCGTACAGCGGTGCCTCGGGGTTAGCCTCGTTGTACCGCTGACGGTAATTAGCGATCCTGCCATCCTTGTTGTATCCGGTATTGATATCGTTTATGAAAATGTTGACATTCGGAACAGAATACGTTTTCACATCCTGTTGATTTTCAATACTGCCGCCCTTGAGCACGTAGTTAAGTCTTCCACTGCCGAGGTCGAGCACGAACGCGGAAACGTTAAGATCGTCAAATTCCGCGATAACGTCGGAGTATTTCGTCGCGGCGTTGGAGCTTCTCCCGCCCGCGAGGTTGAGCACGGACACCAGTCCGAATATCAGCAAAAGTGCTATCAAAAAGTAGATTATTACGCCTTGGAGCTTATTTTTCTTCATTTAAACCGCCTTTCCTGTTCCGGGCCGTTTTTGTTTTCTTTTTTATTGCCCGTGAAAAAAATATATATATTTAATTATGCTTTGTATACGCCTATGTACGGAAGATTGCGAAACTGCTGATCGCAGTCCAGACCGTAGCCGACAACAAACAGATCCTCTATCTCAAAGCAGCTGTTGTCAGCAGTGAAGTTCTCCACCTCGCGCCGCGACGGCTTGTCGAGCAGACATACGATCCTGAGCGAGCGCGGACCATGCCGCAAAAACATTTCCTTTACCTTTGAGAGCGTCCGCGCTGTGTCGATAATATCCTCGACGATCACCACATCGCGACCCTCTATATCGGGAATATCGCTTTCGTCCGCGTTTACGTCGCCGCTCGAATTGGTTCCGATGTAGCTTGATGCACGGAAAAATTCTATCTCAAGCGGACATTTCACAGTGCGTATCAGATCGGAGAAGAACACGACCGCGCCATTTAAAACGCAGACAAACAACGGATTTTTGCCGCTGTATTCCTTTGTAAGCTCATCTCCGAGCAGCGTGACTTTTTCTTTAAGCTGATCCTCGGTTAACAAAATTTTCTCTATTTTTTCCGGAATACACATTATGATATCCTCCCAGACATTTTTCATTATATCATATAATTCACAAAAAAGCAATTGATTTTCGTGAATTTCTGCTGAAATTTTCGGGATATTTTCCAATTACTTCCTTTTTTCATTGAACCGACGGTAATGCTGCTCGATCTTTTCAACAAAGCACACGCCCTTGCGGATCGTGAAAAAACGGTCTTTGCAGGGATTGTACCGCACCGAACGCTTTGTCAACAGCTCCGCCGCCGTGTTTATCCGCAGCGCCGACGGCTCGACACCGCCCTCGGAAAGAATTTTCCGTACCGCTCGTGAACGTATCGGAGACGGCAACTTTGCTAGTTCCGATGCGTTGTATCCGCGACCCGTTCGATTTTCGGAGAGCGCCTTTTCCGCAAGCTCCTCAAGAAACGCGTTGTCCTCACGCAGGGTCTTTGTCATTCTGCCGAACGCTTCGAGCACCGAGGGATTGATCTCAAGTATCTCCTTGAGCACTCTGCGTCGTATTTTGTTGCGCGTGTATTCCTCCGAGAGGTTGGTGCGGTCGATGACGAAATCCTGTCCGCACTCGGAGAGAAACTCCTCGACCTCCGCTCTCGTGCAGTATATCAGCGGTCTCACCACGCGGAATTCCCCGAGACCGCGCACGGGAGGTATTCCGCATAAGCCTGCCAGACCCGTGCCGCGCGTCATATTTATCAGCACAGTCTCCGCGTTGTCATTAGCTGTGTGAGCCGTCGCGAGAACTGCATTTCCGCCGAGCGCATTCAATGCTTCTCGGAAGAAATCATACCTTACACGCCGCGCCGTCTCCTCAAGGCTCTCGTGCTTTTCGGCAAGCTCCGAGACCACTGTCTTACGCGAATTAAGCGGCACTCCCAGACGGAAGCACAGCTCCTCGCAGAAACGCTGATCGCAGTCGCTCTCCTCACCGCGAAGTCCGTGGTTGAGATGACACGCTGAAAGCGCGAAACCGCACCCCGCAGATAGCTCTTTGAGCGCTATCAGCAGCGAAACGCTGTCTGCACCGCCCGAAAGCGCCGCGCAGACAGCCGCTCTGCCGAACATTTTGTAATCGGCGTCGGCGCGTTTTACCTTTTCAATAAACTCAGTCATTACATTCAACCGTTATCCTGATTTTGATGAGAGTACTTGACCTCAACATTCGTGAACTTGGTGTACTCGCCCTGCCAGCCAAGATATACCGTGCCCGTCTCACCGTGACGGTTTTTCGCGACAAGGCATTCGCAGATGTTCTGATTTGGATCGGTCTTATCATAATAGGAATTCCTGTACAGAAACATTACGATATCCGCATCCTGCTCGATAGAACCTGAATCACGAAGGTCGCTCAGAAGCGGGCGCTTATCGGGTCTCTGCTCGGGACCTCTGGCGAGCTGCGACAGCGCGATAACGGGAACGTTAAGCTCCTTAGCCATTATCTTCAAATTACGCGTTATCTCCGAAATCTCGGCAACGCGGTTTCCGTGAAAGTTGTTCACGCTCGTCATCAACTGCAAATAGTCGATTATAACCACACCGAGGTTCTTCATTCGACGCAGCTTGGACTTGATATTCGTCACATTGCAGCCCGGGGTGTCGTCGATGTATATCTCCAGATGCTGAAGCACATCCGCAGCGACCATTACGTTGTTTAACTGTTCGGGTGTGGAATGCCCCGTTTTCATCACATCGGACGGCAGCAGTGCCTCGGAGCACATCATTCTCGACACTATCTGCTCCTTGCTCATCTCAAGGCTGAACACGCATATCTGTTTGTCACGGAAACGCTTGGACACATTGGTCGCAATATTCATCGCGAACGATGTTTTACCCATACCGGGACGCGCCGCCAGGATTATCAGATCGGACTTATTCAGTCCGAAAATGCGCTTGTCAAGCTCGGAAAAGCCTGTCGACAATCCCGTCATAACAGGCTGTCCGCCGTTCTCACGCGACGACTTCACTAAGTCGCTGAATGCGCGCACTCTGTCATACACAACGCCCACGATATGCGTAAGACTGCTGCTTTGCGTACCCGAACGGATATCGAATATCTTCTGCTCCGCAAAATCCACTATCGCGTCCGCGGTGTCGGCGGAATTGTTTGCCGCATCAATTATCTCCTTGGAAGCGAAAATAAGGCTCCTCAGAAGATATTTCTCCGTTACGATCTCAGCGTACTTCGCTATTGAGGAAACACTAGGGCAATGCTCCAGTGCCCCCATAAGAAACGCCCTCGCCTCGGTCGCCTGCTCGAACACTCCGTGTCTTACGCACATATCGCCGACCGTCAGCACATCTATTTTTTCGTTGCTCATATAGAGCTGCGTCATAAGCGCGTATATCTCTCGGCAGCGGTCAATGTAAAAATGCTCGGGGCGGAGCGTTTCGATAACCTCGCCAAGCATATCCTTCGTGCCGACCACAGCACCGATAACCGCCTCCTCCGCCGTCGGATCGAACGGAAGATTTATCCCTGTGAGATCGTATTCCGCCATCTCTTTGTCAACCCTCGTCCTTTACGCTTACAGTGAATTTCGCAGTAACTCCCGCGTACAGTCTTGCCTCCGCGGAATAGTCGCCGAAGCCCTCTATCTTCATCGCGATGTTGATCTTCTTCTTATCCACATCAAGACCCAACGACTGCTTTATCGCAGCCGATACCTCCTTGGAAGTGACCGTACCAAACAATCTGCCGTTCTGACCCGCCTTTGCCTTAACGATAACGCTCTTGCCCTCTAGCTTGCCCGCGGTATCCTTTGCGTTAGCGATATCAACATCGATTTTATGCTGAGCGCTGTCCTTCTGACCCTGTAACAAATTCAGATTTTTCGCGTTAGCCTCCTGCGCCAGCCCTTTCTTTATCAAGCAGTTGATTGCGTATCCGTCCTTTACCTCGTGGATCTCGCCCTTTTTGCCCGTACCTTTTACGTCCTCTAACAATATAACCTTCATTTTAGCCTCCTGATTTAAAAGAAAATTTGCGCACCGCTCTTTTACTTTAACGTTTAGTCCTTATCCTTAGGCGCAGTGGTGAAATACTCGTCAATCGCTCCGTGAAGTCTGTCTATCGTTTCCTCCACGGTAATACCGTACAGTTGCGCACCCGCCATTGACTGATGTCCGCCGCCGTCGTCTATCTTGTTGCCGAGACTTTCCATGATCACCTGCACATTCACCTTGCCGAGCGATCGTGCGCTTATGCTCCACCCGTTTTCTATCGGGTAAACCGTGAACGACGCATCGACGTTGCGTATATACAGCATCTCGTCCGCTGCCTGCGAACAAAGCACTCGTATGCCCTCATAATTCTCCTCCACCACTGCTACGGCACACCGCGCCCTGTATATCTTCGCCGAGGAGATGATCTGCGATTTGCGAGTCTTATTCTCAATAGTCGTATCGAACAGCTTCTTCACCGCGATAGTGTCCGCGCCAAGTTTCTTCAGATAAGCCGCCGCCTCAAACGTCGAAACGCCCGACCTCATCACGAAATCCTTTGTATCCAATGCAATACCCGCCAGCAGCGCCTCCGCCTCAAGCGGCTTTATCAGCACATCGCTGCTGAAATACTGTATAAGCTCCGTCACCAGCTCCGATGCCGACGACGCGTTGCTCTCATGACATCTTACCGCAAACTCCGTAATAGCTCCCGCGCTCAATCTGTGGTGGTCTATGATGACCACGCGGTTCTTCTGCGCAAGCTCAAACAGCTCCGCGTCCTCAAGTTTCTTGGTAATATGCGTATCGACGATTATAAGCACCGATTTCGGGGTTATCCACTGCCTTGCCTCCTCGGGCTCGATAGCTACGGGCATATCATAATCAACAAACCTGTCGAACAGCGCCTTTGCGTTTGTCCGCGAACTGTCTCTGAACCTCGCCACCGTATACGCGGGAATTCCCAACCGCCGTATTGCACAAGTGAGACCTATCGCCGACCCCGCGCTGTCGAAATCGCTGAAGCTGTGTCCCATTATGTACACAGTATCCGCGGTGCTTATAAGGCTCTTTATCTCCTCTGCCGCAAGGCGTATCTTTACCTTTCCCGTACGCTCCTTGCCCGGAGATATCGCGCCGAACGCGTTAAAGCCGTTGGACGTTTTCACAAGCGCCTGATCACCGCCGCGCTCAAGCGCCTTGCCGAGCATCTCGCTCGCGAAACGCTCTCCTTCGGCAAGCGACGAAGCCGTCGCGCCCACGCCTATCGACAGCGTAACGACCGCCCTGTCACGTACTATTATCTCATGCGCCTTGTTTATAAGCGCCATATTGTCCTTTATCATCTGATCGAGATACTGCTGCTCGAGTACTATCAGGAATTTGTCGCCCGTCATCTTTTTCAGCACCGCCCTTTTCTCGGCAAAGTACTCCTCAATCAGCCTGTCAACCTGTATCGTGACGTATGCGCGTTCGCTCTCCTTTGCTCCCGACAGTAATTCCTCGTAGTTGTCGACCATTACGATCATAACTACGGGCTTGGACATCTCGTGAGTTATCTGGAGTTTTCTTAGATCGGTGATATCGCGGAAGATCAGCATCGTGATCCTTTCCTTTACCGCGTCGCTGCTGTCGTCGTTACCGAAGATAACAGGCTTTCCCGCTACCCTGCTGTCAACTATGAAATCGTGCGCCACCGAGTACACACGGAAGTGGTTTTCCTCGTAGCCTATCTCCCTGCCATCCGAGCCGAAAAGCTCCAGCGGCACATCCGTTACCTTATTTATCGAGCTTTCGTCCTCGCTCGGAGTGAAAAACATTTCGTTAAAGCAATCATTACTCCAGATAACGCTTCGCTCCTCGTCGACAACGCATATCGGCAGCGGAAAGGCTACCAGCGACATCGAATCCGTACTGCGTATCTCCTCCGATAGCTGCTCAAAATACCAGTACTCGCTCTGCCGTATCTGCAAAAGCTTTCCGAGAGCCAGTCCCGAAACGCACAGCAGTATCGGCAGCGATACCCAGAACATCAGCGGCTCATGTCGAAAAACATATACGTCGATAATTATCAGCACTATTATCAGTGTGCCGACAGCCGCCAACAGGACATTGCTCTTGTAAAAATTCTTCATGGCGTTATAATTATATCTCCATAATGATCGGCAGTATCATTGGGCTGCGCTTGGTCTCCTTGTAAATAAACTCCGAAAGCGCGTCGCGCATCGCCGATTTGATATTGCCCCATTCGCGGACGTTGCGCTCCTGTAAATTCTCCATTACCTGAGCCATAAGCTGTTTTGCCTCATCGAGCAGCGCCTCGCTCTCGCGGACGTATACAAATCCTCTCGACACTATATCGGGACCCGCGACCACTCTTCCCGTCTCGCGGTTCATTGTCGCTACGATTATCATTACGCCGTCCTCGGCAAGGTGCTTTCTGTCTCGCAGCACCACGCTGCCGACGTCGCCGACTCCAAAGCCGTCTACCATGACCTTACCGCTGGGCACGGTGCCGGTGAGCTTCATCTCAACACCGTCTGTCTCCAGAACGTCACCGAGATCGGCTATAAATGCGTTTTCCTCGGGAATACCCATGCCCATAGCAAGCTGGACGTGCTTCTTCATGTGCTTGTACTCGCCGTGAATAGGCACGAAGAACTTCGGCTTGGTTAGCGAGATCATCATCTTCAGCTCCTCCTGGCACGCGTGACCCGAAACGTGTACCTCGTACATACTCTCGTAGATGACCTCCGCGCCCTGTTTCATAAGCTCGTTGATTACTTTGGTCACCAGCTTTTCATTGCCCGGAATAGGATTAGCCGAGATGATTATGAAATCGTTCGGCGTTATAGTCACCTGTCTGTGGTCGCCGCTCGACATTCTCGACAACGCCGACAGCGGCTCGCCCTGAGAGCCGGTAGTCGCGATGACAAGCTCCGACGGATCGTATCTGTTTACGTCCTCGATATCGATCATAGTGCCGTCGGGTACCTTGATATAATTCAGCTCGACCGCCTTGGAGATAACGTTTGTCATACTCCTGCCCGAAACGGCAACGTGCCGTCCGTGCTTTACCGCCTCGTCGATAATCTGTTGAATTCTGTGTATATTACTAGAAAATGTCGCGATTATAATGCGCTTTCCCTCGGCTCTCGCGAATAAGCCCTTAAAGCTCTCGCCGACCGAGCGCTCGGATTTCGTGTAGCCGGGACGCTCCACGTTCGTGCTCTCGCTCATCAGTGCGAGCACGCCGCGGTTGCCAAGCTCTCCAAACCTCGCAAGATCGATAATGCCGCCCTCTATCGGCGTATAATCGACCTTGAAATCGCCCGTATGCACGATAACTCCCGCGGGTGTGTGTATAGCGAGCGCGCAGCTGTCGGGTATCGAGTGGTTGACCCGTATAAACTCGACCGACATACATCCCATACGCACGTTCTGACGCGGCTCTACGACGTTTAGCGATGCCTGCGACAGCAATCCGTGCTCCTTGAGCTTGCCCTCTACAAGACCGAGAGTGAGCCGCGTGCCGTAGATCGGCACGTTTATCTTCTTGAGCAGATACGGCAGCGCACCGATATGATCCTCATGACCGTGCGTGATAACGATGCCGCGGAAGTGCTCTTTGTTCTTTTCAAGATACGTAAAATCGGGAACAACCAGATCAACGCCGAGCATTTCCTCGTCGGGAAACGCCAGACCGCAGTCCACGATAAACATATCGTTCGAGCACTCGTACACATACAAATTCTTTCCTATTTCGTTTAAGCCCCCGAGCGCCATAAACCTCACGGGCGTGCTCCTGCTCTCACGCGGTTTTTTCTCCGCGGAACGCGGGTGTGGATTTGCGCGTCCCAGCACGGGAGCTTTCGATATGGCGGGGGCTCTGTTGTTAGTCAACACAGGCGTTCCCGGCTGTCTGTATTTTCTAGCGGGCGCGGCAGAGGAAGCCGATGCGCTTCGATATGTCTTCTTAGGCGCCGTCTGCGAAACGGGAGCCGTCACGGATTTTGCGCACGATCTGCTTTGTTTTTTCGCGATGTTCTCCGTTTCCGTCAATAATTTGTTATTCGACAATAATCCCATAAATGTTCCTTTCTCTTTATGCAAAATTCACAAAAATCTCCCCAAATTTCGCATAGTTACCCTAAATGATTTATATTTTGCGCCAAAACGAGTTAAATCCAATTGCGGTATTGGTAAAAAATTATTCGGCAAAAAACAGAATAGATCGCCTTTTAGTTCAAGATCATGCGCAATTTCCATGTACCTATGTAAAATGCTTATGTATTTTTGGCAGCATTTTACAATACCCAAAACTCATAACGTTCGTGTTTCGGGTTTAAAATAATGTTGACATACTTTTTTTGACGACAATTTTTTATAATTAAAGAGACACAGTCTCAGAATTCCAATATCTTAGCATTTGCTTTTCCATTTTCGTGAAAATACATATCTATTATTATACCGCTTTTTCGGGAAAATGTCAAGGGGTTTATTTCCGCAAATCCTCAAAGCGGTTATTTTGCGTTGATATAGCCGAATATTGGCGGCAAAACTTAAAATATAAGTCCGATATTTCCTTTTATATCGGACGGCAATTCTGCAAAAAATACACCCGTGACCTTCCGCGGCGAGATATTTCCGCGCGGTCCAACTACAAACGAAAGGCAGTCAACATAAGATGATACGAAAACAATTCAAGATATTTTCGGGAACTGCGGCGGCGCTGACAGCGCTTTTTATTGCGGTTTTCGGCTATTTCTACGCCGCCCTTCCCTGTGATATAAACGTTGATAAGAGCGCGGGCTTTTCGGGAGGAGGTTTCTCCCCTGTGGTTCTCCGGCAGACCGCAGAGGGTGTCTCCTATTATCTGGGCGAGCTTCGGATAAAGACAACCGAAGTCTCCGAAAAGCCGCGCCGCTCGGTCATTCCCTGCGGCACTCCGTTCGGCATAAAAGTCAAATCAGACGGTGTTATGGTGATAGAAGTAGCTGAGAAATCGCCCGCCGACAAGTCGGGCATCAGACCCGGTGACGTGATAGTCTCCGTGAACGGGCAAGAAGTATTCACAAACTCCGAAATAAGCGAGGCGGTTCAGCTCTCAGCCGAGTATACCGATATAATATTACGCAGAAACGGCGGAGATATCTCCTTAAAGCTTGTTCCCGAGAAAAGCGGCAGCACACTTAAAATAGGCGCGTGGGTACGCGACAGCGCCGCGGGTATCGGCACGCTGACATTCCTCGAGCCCGAAACAATGACCTTCGGAGGTCTTGGTCACGCGGTAAACGACGTGACTACGGGCGGTGCAGTTCCGCTCAGATCGGGAGAGATCACCACGGCGGAAATTTACGATGTTGTAAAGGGCAAGGAGGGTAGCGCGGGCGAACTGTGCGGCACTATATTACCAAATTCCGATATCGGCGAGCTTTCGGGCAACACCTCCGCGGGCGTTTTCGGCAGACTCTCCGCTCCCGTTGAGGGAGAGACTATACCCGTGGCGTTCCGTCAGGAAGTCAATACGGGCGCAGCGACTATCCTAGCCACCATAGACGGCGGCTCTCCATGCGAGTATACCATTGAAATAGAGCGCATCAACCTGCTCGACCTTAACGGTTCAAAGGGAATGGTCATCAGGATAACCGATAATGAACTGCTCGAAAAGACGGGCGGCATAGTCCGCGGAATGAGCGGCAGTCCGATATTGCAGAACGGTATGCTGGTCGGCGCGGTAACGCACGTCCTTGTGAGCGACCCGACGCGCGGCTACGCGGTGTTCGCCGAGAGTATGCTCGACAACTGCGATCTGTCAATTGTCGACTAACACTCTTACCTCAAACGCCGAGTTTACACGGCAGACCTCTGCGCGACAATTCTGCGGCAGCGCTCCCGATATCATGCGCCTTGACAGCATATCCTCGATATCGGCGGTGATCCTGCGGCGGAGCGGGCGCGCGCCCATTCCTTCCTCGCTGACGCTCTCACACAGGCGCTTTGCCACGCTCTCGTCGAACGTCAGTTCTATGCCTCGGGAACGCGCTCTCTGCGATACGCTTTCCAGCATTTTAGCGCATATATCCTCCATGTTTTCGGCGGTCAGACGCTCGAATACGATCACATTATCTATACGGTTTATAAGCTCGGGGCGGAACTGTCGGTTCAGCGCTCCGAGCACGTCCGCGCTGCCGCCCTTTTCGCCTCCGAAACCGAGGTGATTGCGTTTAAGCTCCTCCGCTCCGATATTGCCCGTAAGAATTATAATTGTATTTTTGAAGTCGGCAACTTTGCCGTCGGAGGCTGTCAGCTTTCCGTCCTCAAGAATTTGCAGGAGTATGCTAAGCACGTCGCCGTGAGCCTTTTCCACCTCGTCGAACAGCACTACCGAGTACGGTCGTGAGCGCACTTCCTTTATCAATCTGCCCTCCTCGCCATATCCTACATATCCGGGAGGAGAGCCTATCAGCTTGCTGACCGAATGACGCTCCATAAACTCGGACATATCGAACCGTATGAGCCGCCGCGCGTCGCCGAAAACGCCCTCCGCGAGCGCTCTGGAAAGCTCGGTCTTACCGACGCCCGTCTGTCCGAGGAACAGGAACGAGCCGATAGGGCGCTCGGGGTCTTTAAGTCCCGCGCGGCCGCGGCGGACGGCGTTCGCAACGAGCGATACCGCCTTTTCCTGTCCGATAACGCGCCGTCTGAGCAGGCTCTCAAGATTGGACAGGCGTTCGCTTTCATTCTCGGAAAGCCGAGCGGCGGGTATACCTGTTATTGCCGAAACCGCCTTGGCTACGTCCTCCGCGCCCACGATAACGCGCTCGCGCTTGGACACGCTGCCGAAAAGCTTCTGCTTGACGGAAAGGCGTTCGGTACGCGCTCTCGCGGCGGCTTCGTCGATAAGGTCTATCGCCTTATCGGGGAGCCGCCTGTCGTTAAGATACCGCTCGGACAGCTTTACCGCTGCCTTTATTGCCTCATCCGTGATGACCGCGCGGTGGTGCTCCTCGAGACGTGGGCGCAGTCCCGTAAGAATATTGACCGCGGCAGTCTCGTCGGGCTGTTCAACGCAGATAGGCTGAAAACGGCGCTCCAACGCGCTGTCTTTCTCAATATAACGTCGGTACTCATCGGTAGTGGTCGCTCCGATAAGGCATATCTTTCCTCGGGCAAGCAGCGGCTTTAATATGCTCGCCGCATCAATAGCGCCCTCCGCCGCTCCGGTACCGACTATCATATGAATTTCGTCAATGAACAGTATTACGTTCGGGTTAGCTACCGCTTCGTCAAGCACACCCTTCAAGCGCTCCTCAAAGTCTCCGCGGTACTTTGCTCCCGCCAGCATTGCAGAAAGGTCGAGAGCAAACACGCGTTTTTCGGCAAGCTCGGGCGGCACCGTTCCGTTGGCGATACGCTGAGAAAAGCCCTCGGCGACAGCGGTCTTGCCAACTCCCGCGTCGCCGATAAGGCATGGATTGTTTTTGCTGCGGCGCAGGAGTATCTGCACCATGCGCTCGGTCTCGGTATCACGTCCGATAACGGGGTCGAGCTTGCCCTCGCGCGCCTCGGCAGTCAACTCTCTGCCGTACTTCGTCAGCATCGGAAATTCATTGCGTACATTATCGGGCTTTCTGGCGGTGCGTTCGTGTTTTTTGGGCGGATCGTCAAAGCAGGGGCTGTCGTAATTTCGCGCGGAAACGTTTGTGTAAAGCCGCGAGACGGTATCAGAGCTTTGCTCGGCGAGAATGGAGTAGGCGGTGCAGTCGCGGTCGGTGAGGAGCGCAAGCAGTATATGCTCCGTACCAACGTACTTATCATTCTTTGAGACCGCATAAGAACGAGCATTCATAAGCAGCTTTTTAAGCCGCGGCGAGAAATCCTTTTCATGCAGTTCCACACTTTGACCTATGCCCACTCTATCCTTCAGCTGCAATATCAGGTCGCGGAAACGTATCTGCTGACGCGCCAGAAGCACTCCCGCCGCGCTTTCGGAGTTTTTCGCAAGCGCGCATAACAGGTGCTCGCTGCCGATATATGTGTGACCCATCTGTCCCGCAATAGTCATTGCGCTCCCGAGAGCCTCCGCCGCCTCCCCCGAAAATCCCGGTGTATTGTTTTGGTTTGCCATTTTTACTACCCCCACTAGTTAATTTTGTATTTTTATTATGGGAATATTTGGGGGAATTATTCGAAGGCAAAGAAAAAGGCGCGGAGAGCGCCTTGATATATTAAATTATTGATTGTTACCGAAAGGTTACTGCGATATTCTCATTTGCATTATATACGCTTAACCAAAAACTCCAGAATATCATTCATAACCTCTTCGCGGTTAAGCTCGAAAATCAGCTCGTGACGAGCCTCTCTGTAAATACGGAGATTAACGTCGCAGCCGTGGGAAAGATACTTCGCGACTGCGCTTCGGACGCCGTTTCCGTACTCGCCGATAGGATCCATTCCGCCGCTCAGGAACAGCAGCGGCAGGTCTGTCGGCGTGTTCTCGATAACGGGAGTGCTGTTCGCGCACATCAGAGCGTTCAGCAGGTCGCGGAACGCGGCAATCGTAAATGTGAAATTACATTTCGGGTCAGCGCAGTACTTGTCGACATTAGCGTCATCGCGAGAAAGCCAATCGTTGGGTGTCCGTCGGTTCGCGGTGCGGAGATTGAACATTCCGAACACCATCTTAGCGCCGAATTCGTGACGATATAAGTCGCCGTGATTGTGCGCTATCAGGTCCATTGCGCGTCGCAGGGGCGCGGAACCCGTAATGCCGCCCGCAGTGCCCATGATGATAGCGCCGTTCCAGCGGTCGCCGCCGGAAAGCACCTTGTATTTTCCGCAGCTCTCGCAAAGCTCCGCATCCTCGGTACATTCGCAGCCGCTACAACTTTCATTGGGCACGGTCACGCTGCAATACTTCGACAGGTAAATTCTCGCCATAAAGCTGCCCATACTGTGTCCCATAAGGAAGTGCGGGATATTCGGGAACTTCTTTTCAAGAATGGTTTTCATTCTGTGCAAATCGCGAACCATATTCACGTAGCCGTGTTCCTGACCGAAATATCCGAGCATTTCCTCGTCGCGTATCGAGTTGCCATGACCGATATGGTCATTGCCCGCGAATGCGATATCGTTTTCACAGAGAAACTTCGCGAAATCCTCATAGCGCTCGATATACTCGCACATGCCATGCGACAGCATAAGCAGCGCCTTGGGCTTCTCGGGTGTGTAGATGTAAAAATGCACGTCACAGAGACCGCTCGTGCTGGGGAAAGTGCCTGTGATCTTCTTCATAACAAATTCTCCTTACCGTATAATTTTGTTGTTTTATAACCTGTGGTAAAGGCTATTATTTGCCTGTATGCTTTGATTTATCGCTGCACAGATAGCTTATCCAATTTACGGAGTATCTATCCTCAAAACGCACCAAGGCGATCTCCGAAAACGGTATCTTTACCTTATGCTGCCATACACCAAACGCGTCAAAATCCTTGAAAACCACGGATTTCTTTCTGATTTCTTTGATTTTCCCGATATGATAACGATCGGTGGACTGATTCTGTATGATAATGTAAAAATCAGTCTTTGCAAGCGACTTGAAAACAGTACGCCATGACGTAGGGTCTATCTCGGGAGTTTCGATATCATCAAGCAGACCGAGTCTCCGATTTATCTTAATACAGCCGTCAACCTTGATCTCGATCCTGTTAATATCTGACAGTCTGTTTATCTCAAATCCGTTTAGAATAAAATCGTCCTCGACAGCGCCTAAAAAAGCTTATCGGAAAAATCAAGGATGTAGAAATAACGGTAAAAATCATTGTACTTAAACCAGCAGCGGCAAAAATCGTAAGTTCCGCACGATTTCCGGAGTACTTTCATCTATTTTGACTTTTTCACGCATCCTACTCCAATTTTCGTTCAAGCTGGCAGTCAAACGGCTCGGCAAGAACGTGCTCTTGATTGCAGACCTCAGCCTCAACGCACCCCATTGCCTTGTAAAACGCCTGACTTTCCACAGCCGAGTGCGCCGAGATGTACAACTTTTTCGCGCCGTGCTCCCGCGCCCAATCGCAAGCTATCGTGAACAATCCGCGTCCTATGCCCTTGCCGCGCATATCCTGCGAAACATGAATACTCGTAAGGTCAAGATACTTCTGTTCGCCGCCGAACAACTGCGGCTCGACCGACGCGAAGCCCTTGAGCACGCTGCCGTCAAACGCTCCGTAGACTACTCCGCCGATTGTAACGGTGTTTCGCAGACACTTCACCAGAAAGGTAAAGTCCTCCTCACTCCAGTCGTCGACAAACGGGTCACTTTTAATTACCCATTCGCCATCAATGCGCCGCCAACAATCCGTGACGACCTGTCGGCGGATAAAACCCCAAAATAACTCTCTGTTAATTTCAGCCGATTTTAACTTTCTGTATTCTGTCATAACGTCAATCCTGCGGGTTTATCTCAATACCCCAACCCTCCAATTTCCTTAACAACTCCTCGGGAGGGGAAATGTACATATTAAATGTAAAGCCTACCAGATTGGGGAACTGCTTTATTTCACGTTCGCTTATATCGGTTATTGCAAACATCGCACCGTCGTCGTATTTTTCCCAGTCAAGCCATTGCGGGTTAATGTTTCCGTAGACATTCATTTCCTCGCCCGTGTACAGATAGCGTATTTTGGGAGCAAGGGAACACGGTATTTTCAGATCCGTGAATAATTTTGTTCCGCGCTCAATATATTCCTCCAGCCGTTTCAGCGATTCCTCCTCGGAAACCGTGATGTAGTCCGCCTTGTACCGCTCAAAATATTCATCGCATCCGTTGTAAGGTTCGCCCAAGAGCTTAAGCTCATACATAAGCACCTGGATGACTGTCAGTTTGAACGGGAAATTATCAAATACCAAGAATTCACTTTCCATTGTCAAGACCTCGATTTATCGCCTCAAGCCGATAAATAGGCTGCCCGAGGTCGCTGAAGCGTTTTTCGTATTCGGTTACAATATTCCCATCGAATCCGCTGTTATGTAAATCCAGCGAAATATTTCTCAGAGGAAATCCGCATTGTGAGAACTGCTCTATCGAAAACTCAAAAAAGTGCATATTATCGGTTTTTTGATGAATTTCCGCGCCTTCCTTGAGCACACGGCGATATATCTCAAGAAACCGCGCGTGGGTCAAACGGTGATTGGCGTATTGCTTTTTCGGGAACGGGCAACTAAAATTCAGAAACAATCTGTCGACGGTATGTTCCCGGAACATATGATCAATGTACTCCGCCTGCCCCATGCAGAAGCGCAGATTTGGAAGTTGCAGCGCCATTTCCGCCTCCGCGCCCGTGACAAGGACGTTCGGCGTTTTCTCAATCGCGATAAGGTTTATATTGAGATTACGCTTGGCGAATTCCACCGCGAATCCGCCTTTTCCGCAGCCTATCTCCAGATAGAGCGGATTGGAGTTGTTGAACATTTTTTCGGAGCTTACGAAGTACTCCTCCGAGAGCGGATCGTTTGCGTGTTCGTTCTGGCATTGCATATACAGCATGACGGGTCTGCACGCGGCAAGTCGCTCGTCAAGGTTCTTTTTCCTTCTCATTCGCATTATTTATATCTCCCAAATATAACAGAAAACTACTTCTTTTTCGGCTTTTTCATTCTGAATACAAATATCTTGCTGAGGATATAATTCAGTATCAACACGATAACGTTCGAGAAAACCTTCGCGCAGAACTCGTAAATAACGTTATGGATACCCGGCAGGTCTACAAGCAAAAACATTATAAGGAGGTCCACAACCAGCGTGGCAATGCGTGACGCGTACAGCTTAAGCGCCTCAACCAGAAACTTTCCGGCAGTGTTCGCGGTACTGTTGAAAACATATGTTCTGTTGGTCAAAAACGCGAACGTGACCGACAAAAACCACGAAATTATAACGGGAAGCGCCGTGTTGCTTTCAATACCGAAATGCGAAGTGATATTGAATATCCACGCCAGCCACTTAGGCACGCTTTCCTCGTTTGGAAAGATAACGCGGCACAGATAGTACGAGACCATTGAAATTATCGTCGTCCCCACGCCGAAAACAAGGTACAGAATTATTTCCTTATGCTTTTTGCAAAACTCCCGCCTGCCCTCCTTGGTCTTCAGCGCGGCAAGCGTTTCCTTAACGTCTATTCCTTTTATCTTAATGAAAAACACCTTCTAAATTTTATAATAGTATTATTCTACCATATTTTTTTATAAAAATCAAGTGGCGTATATTGTTATGCCGCCGCTTAGGCTTATTATAGACATTTTTTGTTATTTTTTCACAGCAAGGAGTGCAAATCTCTGTAATTTTTCGTCAAAACTATTGACAGATCGTGAAAATTAAGGTATAATGTAATTTGAACATTTATGGGTATGTGGCGCCCGACTTATTAACGGAGGATAATGAAATGTCCGATTACATCAGAAGATTACCTGTGTACCTGCTGCTTGACTGCAGCGGCTCTATGGCAGGCGAGCCTATCGAGGCGGTGAAGCAAGGCATCAAGACTCTCATCTCGGAACTGAAGGGCGACCCTCAGGCGCTTGAGACTGCGTTTCTATCTATCATCACGTTCGACAGCTCCGCGCGGCAGATAAGCCCGCTCACCGAGCTAATGCTGTTTAAGGAGCCGCAGATACAGGCGGGCGGCGCGACGGCTCTCGGCGGTGCTCTCAAGGTGCTCGCGGAATGTATCACAAACGAGGTACACACCTCCACCGCCACCCAAAAGGGCGACTGGAAGCCGCTGGTGTTCCTTATGACCGACGGCGCGCCCACAGACAACCTCGACGAGGGTATTGACGCGATCAAAAACGTTTCCACGGGCAACATAATAGCCTGCGGCGCGGGTGCTAACGCAAACGCGAATACACTGAAGAAAATTACCAACAACGTGCTTATGATGAACAACCTCACGGCAGGCGATATGGCACAGTTTTTCGCGTGGGTATCCAGCTCCATTAAGGCAAGCTCCAAGAGCATTGATGCCAAGCCCGGTGATCCGATCGAGCTGCCGCCGCCCCCTCAGGGCTTTGTTATCGTACCGTAATGGTATACAGGTGAATTGAATGGACAAAACCGAATTAACACCCACTCCGCCCGACAAGACCGACGAATTGAAGTCCGAGCAGCAGCTTTCGGTGACGCTCGACGATATCAAGGAAAAAACAAAAATAATGTCCGCGGATGAGTACCTGAAAATACAGAAGTCGCTCAAAGAGCAGGGCACTGCCGCGCCAGAAACCGCGAAAAAGCCCGTCGAGCCGCCTAAAACACCAAATGCGGATAATTTACAAAGCGCGAAAAAAGATATGCCTAAACCTGCCAAGCAAGCGCAGGAAAGCGCTACGCTCGCTCCCGCCCCACACCTTTCGGATATGGAAGTCATGGAGCATACAGCCTCGATCTGGCAATATAAGGAAATAATCGACAATGGTACGGAAATGCACTCCGAGTATCACGAAAAACGTACTCTTACGCCTTTCGCCGAGGTTACGGCAGCCCGTGTGCGCGGTAAAAAGCACAAGCACGAGGGCACCAACTGCGATGATTACTTCGAAACTGCTGTTACCGACGACTGTGTTATCGTAGTGGTATGTGACGGCGCCGGTTCCAAGCCGCTGTCGAGGATAGGCGCGCGGGTCAGCGCAGAGAGCGCTGCGGCGTATCTCAAAGCCAAGACCGCAGAGCTTTTCGCGGATATACCCGCGCTGAAATCGGGATTGGCTGCCGACCTCAGCTCAGCGGAGTTTATGGCGGCTTGCGGACGTATCGCGCCGCTTGTCCAAGAAGCCGCGCGGGAGGCATTCGCGGCTCAACAGAAGACACTAAAAGAGCTTTCCGAGGACAACAAATACGAGGATGCGCTGGGCAGAAAGCCCGTGATTGGCGACCTCTCGACGACGTTTCTGGCAGCAGTTATAGTTCCCGTGGAGGTCGGCGGAAAGCCGCAGACTTTTATGGCATGCGTGCAGATAGGCGACGGCTGTATCTGCGCTATTGACAGCACCGCCGACAGCTCCCGCTGTCTCAAACTTATGGGTGAGGCGGACAGCGGTGCTTTTTCGGGCGAGACGGATTTTCTCTCCGAAAAGAACTCAAAAACCGAGCTCATCGGTGCTAAAACGCGGATCTCACGAGGAAACTCCGATACCGTCCTGCTGATGTCGGACGGCGTGGCGGACGACTACTTCCCCGCCTTGCCTATGATGGAACGGCTGTATCTCGACCTTTGTCTGAACGGGATACTCCCTATGGGGGGCGCTCACGATGGCAAGGGCGGCGAGGATCCAGCGCCGATACGGTTCAGGTCGGTGTCGCTCACACAGCAGAGCGTGGCTTTGCAATACACCAAGCAGCTGCTCGGCGACAAGTCCGAAGCGGCTATGGCGGCTCTCTGGGACAAGCGCGATATGTTGTGGTGTCATTCACTTGAGGCATTTCGAATGAATATCGGCGATACTCCAGAGGAACGTTTGCGCGTGTGGCTGGACAACTACAATGAGCGCGGCTCGTTCGATGACAGAACACTTGCGGCAGTTCGTCTTTTGAGGTAATATCGAGTGCTTTTTTTGAAAATGAAATCACATATGTCTTTAAACGCGAATTTTTCTGCGGATTTTTAATAGTGTTTTATTAGATAAACCCTTTTATTAACGGATAAAACGTGATATTCAAAATTGCGGAAAACGCTCAAAAAACACGTAGATTTTAAAGGCGAAATCGTGATATTTGGCAAAAGATTTTTACGGTTAAAAGGCAAACCGAAAAGCACCTCCAAAATAACGAATTTAAAAATGTTTTATTGTATTCATAAAATACGCGGAAGGGTAATACTATGAGAAGCGGCGAAGTGCTTACTGCCGTACTGGAAAACGGCAGCCAAATTCAATATGTTTACGACGCAAACGCACCGCGCGGCGGTATGAAGCACACGTTTTTCACACCCGATAAACGGTTCGCTGTGCAGTTTTTCAACAATCCGCGTGATTCCGAAAATCCGCGTTTGCAGGATCGTATCCGCACCATTGTGGGTATCTACAACCCCACGCTTTCGGAAGCGGACGGCGGCGCTCTCGGCAACACTGAAAAAACTGCGGATTATTTCAGACAGCGCTTCTGCTGGCCTGTGGCGATCGTAAAAAGTCCCGAATTCGGTATCGTCTGCCCGACCTATCCGAGCAACTTCTTCTTCGGCGATGGCGCGTCAACGGTGTTGAATTTAAAGGGCAAGGATAAGAAATCCAACTGGTTTACGGGACGCAACCGCAAGTATCTTGAGCCTGCCGAGCGCGGCGATTTCCGCACTATGCTGAAAACCGCGATAGGTTTGTCGAGAACCGTGCGGCGAATGCATCAAGCAGGGCTGGCACACTCCGACCTTTCCTGCAACAACGTGCTTATCGACCCGAAAAGCGGCTCTGCGGTCGTTATCGATATCGACTCGCTGGTCGTGCCGAATAAGTATGCGCCCGAAGTCGTGGGAACGCGCGGCTATATAGCGCCCGAGGTACTGGCTACGCTGGAGCTTGAGTACAACGATCAGCGCCGCGCGCTGCCGTGTGTGCAGACCGATCTTCACGCGCTGCCCGTACTGATATACGAATATCTTTTCTTCCGTCACCCGCTCATCGGTCCGAAAATATACAGTACCAAAAGCGCTGAGGAGGACGATTTTCTGGCACTCGGCGAAAGGGCGACGTTCATTGAAAATCCCGACGACCGATCCAACAGACCGCCTAATCTCAGCGTGACGATACAGTCGCTGTCAAAGGGCTTGGAAAAGCTGTTTTTACGCACGTTTGTCGACGGACTTCATAATCCCTCGGAGCGCCCCACTGCAATGGAATGGGAGACCGAGCTTTTAAAGGCGTGGGACAGGCTGGTGCCGTGCACTAATCCGAAATGCGAGAAAAAGTGGTTTATACTGCGTGACGAGCGTACTCCTGTGTGTCCGTTCTGCGGAACGCGCGCCGCGGGGAAGATAATCCGTCTCGGCTTTAAGAGTGAAATGCGCGGCAAAAAGGGCGTTTACCGCGGCAAGAGCGAAGTCATAGTCTACGATAAAATGCCGCTTTTCGACTGGCACGTGTTCTCGAACGTCCACAATGATGAAAAAGCCGACCCGTCAATGCGCGCTTATATCGCGTATTATAACGGAATGTGGCTGCTCGTTAACAACGGTATTGAAGGCATGACGTCTCCGTCGGGCAGGCTCGTGCCGAAGGGCAGCGCCGTGGAACTTAGAGACATGGCAATGTTCCGTATGAGCAACAAGGAAAACGGACTGCTGTGCGAGACTATGATCATCAGCGATACGTAATGGAAATTATGCCAAAATGTGGCTTTGACATAACGAATTCAAGGAAAGGAAAGGAAACAACAAATGAAGAAATTTGGACTGACAGACAAGGAGGTCGCCGAAAGCAAGGCGAAATACGGCGACAATTCAATGACGGAGCAGGCTCACGAAAGTTTCGGGGATAAGCTCAAGGGCAACCTTGGCGACCCCATGATAAAGATACTGATCGTGGCGCTGCTTATTAATGTCGTGCTCTCGGTGCTTGGTTATGTTGGCGTTATCAAGGAAGGCGCACCCGAGTGGTTTGAGCCGCTGGGAATTTTCATTGCTATCTGTTTGGCAACTTTAGTGTCGACATTCTCCGAATACCGCAACGAGAATGCGTTCCAGAAGCTCCAGGAAGAGGCATCGCGCATTATGGTAAAGACCTACCGCAACGGCGTTATCGCGGAGGTGCCGATCAACGATATCGTTGTCGGCGACGCAATTCTGCTCCAATCGGGTGACAAAATCCCCGCGGATGGAATTATCATAGACGGCGACATTAAGGTCGACCAATCAGTGCTGAACGGCGAGAGCCGCGAGGCTAAAAAACGCGCAATTCCCGAAGGCTGGACGGATACCGACGAGAACACCAATTTTGACAGCGAATACAAGGTATACCGCGGCGCTGTCGTATGCTCGGGCAACGCGACTATGCAGGTCACGGTCGTAGGCGATAAGTCGGTCTACGGCAAGATCGCGAGCGAGCTGCAAACGGACGACGACCGCGAAACTCCGCTGAAGGTCAAGCTCGGCAAGCTTGCAAACGGTATTTCCAAATTCGGATATATCGGCGGTATAGATCGGAAGAGCACA
>CAJUMS010000008.1:0-10404 GCA_910587465.1 uncultured Oscillospiraceae bacterium | reverse complement strand
TCGGCGGTATCGCGATAGCGGTCGCTATGCTGTTCAAGACGATCGTAATGTACACGGGCGGTCCCGCAGCGTTCTGGGCTGACGCAGGAATATTCGGTCTTATTGAGGCGATAATCCAGGCGGTTATGCTGGCGGTAATCATTATCGTTATGGCGGTGCCCGAGGGTCTGCCACTGATGATTGCTATCGTTTCCGCGCAGAATATGGGTAAAATGCTTAAGGATAATGTCCTCGTGCGCAAAGTCGCCGGTATTGAAACCGCAGGCTCGCTGAACATTCTGTTTTCCGACAAAACGGGCACCATCACCAAGGGCAAGCTTGAAGCTATCAACTTCATTGATGGAGCTGTCAACGAGTACAAGACCTTTGACAATATCGGCGGAAAGCTCGGCGATCTGCTGTCTCTTTCCATTCACAAGAACACCTTGTCTATGATCTCTGGCGATGGCAAGGACAGACGCGTGCTCGGCGGAAACGCGACGGAACGCGCTATCCTCGGCTACGCAATGGACACAGAGTGCAAGGCAGTCGTAAAGGCTGTCGGCAATATTCCGTTCAACTCCACCAACAAGTACTCCGCAACGCAGGTCGAGGGCGAATACGACCTCTCGCTTATCAAGGGCGCACCCGAGAAGATACTTCAGCGCTGCTCGCACTACTACGACAAGGACGGTAAAAAACAGCCGTTCGATATGACTAAGCTCAACGCGAAAATCGACGAGCTTGCAAACCGTGCTATCCGCGTTCTGGCGGTCGCTACCTCCGAGGACGCTCTCGGCGAGGAATCGCTCCCGGCGGGCAACAATTGGACACTTGTGGGCTGTCTGGGCATACGCGACGAGGTTCGTCCCGAATCCGTTACCGCTATCAAGGAGGTCAAGGGCGCGGGCGTTCAGGTCGTTATGATCACGGGCGACAGAAAAGAGACTGCGGTGGCTATTGCGAAAGAAGCGGGACTTATTGACTCCGACAGCAACCTTATGCTCACCTCCGACGAGCTTGCAAAGATGTCCGACGACGAGATCAAGAAAAAGCTCAAGGATATCCGCGTTATCGCGCGTGCGTTGCCCTCCGACAAGAGCCGTCTGGTTCGTCTCGCGCAGGAGCTTGACCTCGTAGCGGGTATGACGGGCGACGGCGTTAACGACTCCCCTGCCCTCAAGAAAGCCGACGTCGGCTTTGCAATGGGAGGCGGCACGGAGGTCGCGAAGGAGGCCTCGGATATCGTTATCCTCGACGACAACTTCAACTCTATCGACCGCGCGATCCTGTATGGTCGCACGATCTTCAATTCAATACGCAAGTTTATCGTATTCCAGCTCACAATAAACGTGGCGGCGGTACTTGTTTCGTTTGTCTGCCCGCTTATCGGCATTGAAAATCCGCTGTCCGTTATTCAGATACTCTGGGTAAACCTCGTAATGGATACCCTCGCGGCTCTGGCATTTGGCGGCGAACCCGCTCTCGAGCGCTTTATGAAGGAAATGCCGAAGCGCCGCAACGAGCCGATCATCAGCAAGTATATGATGTCGGAGATCATCGTCGGCGCGGGTTGGACATTTGCTCTATCGCTAGTAATGCTCATTCTCGGCTCGTTCCCGAGCAACAGCACCACGAGTTTCCTCGAACAGTGGGGCTGGCTGCGTGACGACATGGCTGCTGGCTTTGCCGAACAACACGCGATACTGCACACAGCGTACTTCGCGTTCTTCATATTCATTGCGGTGTTCAACGCGTTCAACGCGCGTACCGACCGTATGAACCTGTTCGACAACCTCAGCAATAACAAGGGCTTTTTGACGGTATTCGGCATTATCGCGGTGGTTCAGATACTGATGACGTATCTCGGCAGAGGAATTCTTTCGGGTTGGGGACTTGCCGCAACGGAGTGGCTGGTAGTGATTATCCCCGCTATTTCGATAATCCCGATAGACCTTATAAGAAAAGCAATTGTAAACGCTTCGGCGAAGAATTGACGTAAAACTGAGTATGTGAGTGACGGGTTCAAATCCTGTCACACGTGCTATGAAACTAAGCAAGCAGGTGATGGGGAAATCCTAATGTTCTCCCCCGACTGCGAGCGTTTTGAATAAGGAGGAAATAATTATGGCAGTAAATCTTTCTAAGGGTCAGCGCGTAAGCCTTGACAAGTCGGTAACAATGGCAAGGATCGGTTTGGGATGGGACACCAACCGCTACGACGGCGGTCAAGACTTCGACCTTGACGCATGTGTTTTCCTGTTGGGCTCGAACGGCAAAGTACTCAAGGACGAGGACTTTATCTTCTACAACAATCTCTCGGCAAGAAACGGCGCGGTAGTACACACGGGCGACAACAGAACGGGCGAAGGCGAGGGCGACGACGAGGCTATCATCATTGACTTTTCCAAGATACCCGCGGAGATCGAGAAGATTGCCGTTACCGTAACTATTTTTGACGCGGAGCAGAAGCATCAGAACTTCGGTCAGGTATCCAATTCCTATGTACGCGTGCTCAAGATCGATAATCCTGACGACGTTGGCGGCGAAGAGGTGCTGCGTTTCGACCTCGTTGAGGAATTTTCCATTGAAACCGCGCTTGTTGTTTGCGAAATTTACCGCTACAACGGCGACTGGAAGTTCAACGCTGTTGCAGCGGGCTATCAGGGCGGTCTGGAGGCTCTTTGCAGAGCGTATGGCGTAAACGTATAAATCAACGGAATTTTAAAACGAAAGGAGGCGGGGCTTGTGGATATAAAGCAGATCGTTGCAAACGCGTCGGCGGGATCGTCAGTGACGCTGCCGCCGGGTGAATTCGAGGGTCCGCTGGTAATAAGCAAGCCCCTGCGCCTTATCGGTAAAAATACTACGATCTGGGCGAAAAAATCCCCCGTTATCGAAATAAACTCAAACGGCGTTTCCATTGAAAATATCCGCGCGGAACTTACCGAGGGCAGCATAAACGATATTGCCGTCATGGCAAACGTTCTCGCCGCGGCAAAGGATATCGAGGTGTTGGGTGGAGTTCGCGGGTTTGGAGCGGAGGACGGCTTTTTTGACGTGCCGCGCACTATCGAGCTTGGCGAATTCAAGGCGGACAGCGTGAATACGTTTGCGCTCACCGTCAACGTTCCCGACAAGACCGAGATAGTGTGCGATATCCGCGAGGTTGCGTTCTCTCCAAGCATATTGAACGCGGGGCGAAACGAGGTGACTGTCACAGTTTCGGGAATTTCGGCGCAGACATATCTGTACGCCGAGGTGCTGTTTAAGACCAAATTTACACGCAGGATTTACCTTATGGGCAGACCCAAAGCGGATGTTCCGAAGTCGGATATGAAGCGCATTTACACCGCTACAAAGCGCGATTTTTTGCATACGACGCAACTGTCCGAACCGATAAGCGTATCGACTGTAACAGACGTTATCTCGATGACGAGAACGCCCGATACGTCGCTGCCCGCATTGGCAATGATGCGCGGTCAGCGTGTGTCCTTGTCACAGTACATAGGCAGCCGCTTTGATATCTTTTTCACCTGTGAAAAGCCGCGAGGGTTCGAGATCGACCCATATGTGTTCCTGCTTGGCGAGAACGAGCAGTCACTTGGCGATTCGGGTCTGATATTCTTTGGAAACGAGCGCTCCGAGAACGGCGAAGTCATCTACCACCTCACCGACGGTCACGTCGAGGTGGATCTTGCAAAGGTGGATTTCAGAGTTCGGAAGATTGCGCTGGCGTATTCGATATATGCGGGCGATACGCAGAAGAATTTCTCGTCGGTACGGGAGCCGCACGTGTCTATAAGAGCGGGCGGAGAGCGCATATCGTTCGTTATGGATGGGCTTGCGGCGGAGGCTACTGTCGTGGCTATGGAGTTTTATCTGTACAAGGGCGAGTGGAAAATATCCGCTGTCGGCGCCGGATATAAGGACGGTATGGCTAAGCTGTGCAATCGGTACGGTATCGAGGTCGTGGATGAATAGATCGGGAGGTAACGGGCATTGGAGTTTACGAGATATGTCGGGTATGATAACGCCGACGGTTTTCGGGGATTCTTAATTGAACAGTTTGTCGCAGCGCAGAAAAACGGGCTGTTCTTTAAGGAGAAGCTGCCGCTTGCGACTACCGACGAAATATCCGCGGCAGCGGAATTCACCGCGTCGAGCTTTGAGAACGCGGAGGATATCCAGCGCGGACTGGATATGTTTTTGCATAGGGTGAATATACCGTGCGACAGCGCAAAGCTCGCCGAGATAATGGCAGGAGCAGTCGCGGAGTGTGGAGCGAACAAGAAGAATACTTATTATGTGGTGTTGTGTTGGCTGATAAAATATCTTGGCGCGAGACCGAACACGGTGCTGTATATAGGCTCAGCGACGCTTCGCGAGTTGTATTTTCTGTATATGCTCGCGGCGGCGGGCGTTAAGGTCACGATCGTGAGCTACGGGCTGGACGCAGATTTCAACAAGTTCCCGTACAAGGACGGGATCACGGTAAAGGGTGGTCGTAACACCGCGCCGATACAGATAGACTTCGGGAAGATAGACCTCTCACGGGAGGCTAAGCTCGCCGAAATGCGCGCCGAGGGCGAACGCGTGAGCGGTCTGGTAAAGCGGCTCGATACGTCGGCGGCGGGCATTTTTGAGGACGTGCTCAAGGACAGAAAGTCACGCGTTATCGGAAACGGCGGCGTGTATACCGAGGACGGCGAGATACCCGTTTATTCGGCGGCGCTGATTGGCTTTGACGAGGAGACCGTGTACACGAATATGCTCGTTAAGTTCAAGGAGAGCTTCGCGGGGCTGAAAAAGCAGCTTATCTTTATCGAGAAGCCGCTTGAAAACCCGAACGCGGACGAGGTCAAGGCGCTTGGCTCGGTACCTCGGACAAGCACCTCGGAGATGATTGACGCACTCGCTATGCAGATAACGCTCAGCGGCGACACGACGCGGACAGCACTCGCAAGGAAGACCATTGTAGAACTGCTGAACGAACTGAATACGGGCAATCAGACGGTGGTGCTGAACTACGGCAACAAGCTGATAACGTGGCTGTACCGCTGCACTCAGGCGCGCAAATACGCCGTGCGGTACGAGGATATCCCCGTCATACTTTACTATGGCGACATTTCGCAGTCAGAAATGTATTTTCTGAATTTTATGTCGCGCTGTGGGTTTGATACCGTATATATCTCGCCAAACAAGAAGAACTCCGCGCTCGTTATCGATAAGAACATTGGCGGAAGAATGCAGATATTCGAGCTGCCGCAGAGCAAGGAGAGCGGAAGCTATCCGAACAAAGCAATAAAAATGAAGGTCGCGACAGTGGCGTATTCCGCCGAGCGTGATCTGGATACTATGCTGTACGGCGGCGATACGGGAATTTATCGTAGTTTTCAGTTCCCGAACAGCCAATCCGTCACTCTGAAAACCACCTTCGAAGAGATCGCGATACTATGGAAACAGGAAGCGCGATTCAGGACAGGCTTTACCACGGCTGGAAATCTGGTCTCTGTGCCGAATATATTTGCGAAGATAAGCGGCGTTGAGGACGGCAATCTGGGCAACTACTGGGAGGACGTGCGGCAGAAACTAACCCCCGACACTACTCTTATCATCAAGGAGAAAAATCCCGAGGAGACTGTGGAGGACTTGTCCGTGTATCGCCAATACTACCGCAACGGGCAGTACGATATAGAAAAGTTCAAGGCGAGCACGCTGAATAAATTCAGCTATCTGCCCGACAGGGTTCAGGACCTGCTGTTCTACAAGCTGCAGGAGGTCGTTTCGAGCGGATTTTTAAAGCTTAATGGCGACGAGCTGATGTGCAGCGTACTCAACCATGGCATGAGTCTTTCCAAAAAGTTTACACAGATGATACAACGTTTCGACTTCACGCGAACTATCCCTAAGCTGATATACATTGACGCTGTCGAGGACACGTTTCTGCTATGGGAGTGCATACATCTTGTACTGTGCAATCTGATAGGCTTTGATATACTCATATACACGCCGACAGGCTACAAGAACCTCGAAACTTACGTCTCGTCGGATGCGTTTGAAGAACATATAATGAACCAATTTTTATATGATGTGGAGGTTCCGAAATTCAAGATACCCTCCGAGGAAAAGAACGGCGGTTTTTTCGGAAAGCTGTTCGGAAAACATTAGGGCATCTTGCCCCCGACGGCAGCATTTGCTGCAAGAAAGGAATAAATAATGGGATTACAATTCACACCCGGCGCGGCTGCTGCACAGCAGGCAAGCCCCGAGATTGACACAACGGCTACTACTGTCACCACTGCGGCTCCTACTGCTACCCCCGCTATCCTTGACGCTAAGATTGAGGAGGCTAAGAATTTTAACATCGTAGTAAAGACCGAAGAGATCAAGCAGCAGCTCGCAACAAGCAAGGAAATAGATCAGCTCGTTTCCACTATCAACGTTAACGACAGCTCGACTATCGTAAAGTTTGGCGCGGAGGCTGCCGATCAGATATCGCAGGCGTCCGATCAGGTGCTCAACTCTATGAGTATCGAGCAGATCAACGACACGGGCGTTATGCTGAAAAACCTTGCCGCGATAATGGATCAGTTCGACATCAAGGAAATTCAGGACGACAAGCCCGGACTTTTTGGCAATCTCAAGAAAAAGCTTGAGAAGATACTCAACAAGTACGATACCATGGGCAAGGAGATCGACAAAATCTACGTTCAGCTCAAACAATATGAGGTCGAGATCGAGCAAGCTAACACCAAGCTCGGCAATATGTACGAGGCTAATCTCGGCTATTATCAGCAGCTCGTGAAGTATATCATGGCAGGCGAGCAGGCTGTACAAGAGCTTGACCAGTTTATCGAGGAGTACAAGGCAAAGGTCGAAGCGAACCCCGACGACGGCACTATCCGCATGGACCTGTCGAATTTGCAGCAGATGCGCGAGATACTCGATCAGCGTGTGATGGACCTGAAGATCGCCGAGAATGTCGCTTTGCAGACCGTTCCTATGTTAAAGACCATGGAATACTCCAACCTCAATCTTGTGCGCAAGATAAACTCCGCGTTTATTATCACGATGCCCGTGTTCAAGCAGTCGCTCGCGCAGGCTATTATGCTGAAAAGGCAGAAGATACAAGCAGATTCCCTCGCCGCGCTTGACGAAAAGACCAACGAGCTGCTTATCAAGAACGCGCAGAATACCGTCAATCAGTCCAAGATGGTAGCGGCTATGGCGGCAAACTCCTCCATTAAGGTCGAGACCCTTCAGCAGACGTGGCAGACTATCGTAAACGGTATCGACGAAGTACAGGCTATTCAGGATCAGGCTCGCGAAAAGCGCAAACAGGATGCTGTCGCTCTCGAGCAGATCAAGACCGATTACAAAAAGCGCATGAAGGCGTGATAATAACTAACGCTCCGCAAAACCGCGGAGCGTTTTTCAATTCAAATCAAAATCGTCAACATAATTGGGATACCATCGGTTTTTGTATTCCAATAAAAACGCGGAAAGCTCTGTATTTCCAATCTTTACCGCAGTATCAATGTGTTTTGTCAATTGATCACGCGATATTGTTTTTTCGTTCATCAGCCAAGAATGCAAATCCGTCTTTTCCGCAGAGTTCCCGACATATTCCCATACCTTAGGGAAAAAGTCCGAAATAATTTCCAGACACCGTGTTTTTACATTCGACGAAAGTTTATACGGATAACGAACCCTGTCAATAGCCGCGGATATCAAAAATTTACCATCACCGCGAAAAAACATACTGTCGTAATTCTCGATAATAAAGTTTGCGGACGACGGCGCGGTCACATCATCATAGCACTGTATAAGCTTTTTGCCATGCAGATACGGATAAATCCTGAAAGCGATCTCTCCGCTCTCGGCAAAACGCATTGTTACACCAAATTCTGTTCGGTAAACACTTTCGGAAACGCTCCAGTTTAATCCCTCTATAACAGTGGTATCGTAATATTCAATACTTTTTAATTTATTGCTTTCAAACGCATGATCTCCGACTACTTTAAGCGATCTTGGCAGCTTAAAGCGCTCTATATTCGTTCCCTTGAACGCGCCTTCTCCTATAGATATCAGATTTTCTGAAAATGTTATTTCGGAAAAAGCACAGCCCATAAACGCTTCCGCGCCAATCCTTTCCGCCTTATCAAGAGATATGCCCGAAGTTCCGCGGTATCCGACAAGCGCTTTTTTGCCTATTCTTATGACGTGTTCAAGGTTTATGCTATCTATATGCCAAGAAAAAGCATCGTCACAGATATTTTCCACTGTGTCGGGAAGAATGACATGCCTTAATTTATCACAGAACCTGAACACTCCGTGACCGATCGACACAAATCCTTTTGGTACCTCAAATTCCGAGGCGCCGTTATCGTTAACGTCGGTCAAGATATCTCCACGCCTGATAAATTTTACTTTGTTCTCCATTATCTACGCGTTCCCCCATTTAAATCGGCTTTGTTATCTCGGTAAGCCACTCCGCTTCCTCCTTCGGCAAAAGCGGCGAGAGCGTTTCGCAGACCCAATTTTGATACTCGTTAAAATATGTTATCTGCTCATCGGTGAGCAGCTTCCTGTCAATGCCCTTGGTATCGAACGGCACGCAGGTCAGCGGCGAAAAGCAGAGAAATCCGTCGTTCAGCCACTCTGCTTCTTGGCACAGCAAAAGACTCTCGTGACGTATACCGAATTTTTCCTCGAAATACAGCCCCGGCTCGTCGGAGATTATCATCCCCGCCTCGAGCGGCGCGTCGTTGACCGCACGCCACGAAATGCGCTGAGGACCCTCGTGAACGTTCAACAGAAATCCGACCCCGTGCCCCGTCCCGTGATTAAAATCCAGCCCGTGCCTCCACAAGCTATGCCGCGCTATGCCGTCCAACGTCGAGCCGCGCACTCCTTTCGGGAACACCGCGCCGAGCAGCTCCAGATGTGCCGCAAGCACCAGCGTGAACGCGCGCTTTTCCTCGTCGGTAACTTCACCGAGAACGAACGTGCGCGTAATATCCGTTGTTCCGTCAAGATAGTGACCGCCCGTATCGGACAGCAGCAGACCGCTCGGCAAAAGCTCCGCGTTGATCTCCTCTGTTGCAGAATAGTGCACTATCGCGCCATGCTCGCCGAATGCCATTATAGGCTCAAAGCTCTGCCCGAGGTAGCCCTCGCCCATTCCACGGAACTCCTCCAGCTTTTCGGCGGCGGAAATTTCGGTAATTTTCTCGTGACCTATTGCGTGTTTCAGCCAGTACATAAACCGCGTTACAGCAACGCCGTCCTTTATGTGAGCGGATTTTTCGGCTGCGATCTCGGCAGTATTTTTCACCGCTTTCATCATCACTATCGGGCTTTGCTTTGAAATGATCCTCGCGTGTTCAAGTGAACTTTTCATACAGTAATTTATTTCTTTAAGGTCAGCATAAACCGCTCCGCTCCGCGACTTTAGAGCATCATAAATTTCCTCATACGGAAGAATTTCAACGCCGTCGCTTTGCAATTTCCGAACTATCCTATCACTGAAAATAGACCGCTCGGCGAACAACTCCACCCTATCCGCATACACCAACATAAACGACAAGAACACGGGATTATAGTCAACGTCATTGCCGCGCAGGTTAAGCGCCCAAGCAATCTCGTCAAGTGCCGAGACCGCAAGGCAGTCGGCATTTTCGGATTTCATCTTCTCGCGGATAAGCGTTAATTTTTCATTACGTGACACTCCGCAAACACTCTCCGACAGCTCAAACACGTATTGCCTTGATAACGGCGGACGACATTTCCAGACCATTCCGCCCAAATCCTCATCGGTTTTCAGCGTGATGTTTTTCGGCTGCAAAACTTTGCCAAGCCGCATTGCAAATGCCGCCGAAACCACTCTTCCGTCAAATCCGAGCGAAGAATTTTCCGGCATTTTATCGAGAAGAAAGCATTCAATGGCAGGGGTCTGCGGCTCGCCCATTCGCATTAACTCAATTCCACTTCCCGACAGTTCACGCTCCGCCTGAATAAAGTACCGCCCGTCCGTCCACAGCACCACCTCATTAAGCGTTACAACAAGCGTTCCCGCGGATCCGGTGAACCCACTCAGATACTCGCGCAGCTTGAAATGTGCGCCGACATACTCCGACCCGTGGAAGTCATCAGTCGGCACTATATACGCATAAATACCGCGCTCTCTCATCAGTCCGCGCAGCTCGTCCATTTGTTTCATTTGTATTCTCCTTGCAAGTAATATAGAAAATTCCGCACAACAAAGCCGTTTGTTGGTATACAAGGGCTTGTCGGCGGCACGATTTTCATCCACGAATATTTCAAAATCGCCGTCAATATTAGCGATAATTTTCTCGGAGGTCGGGTTGATAATCAGCAGAAAGCAGCCTGTTTTCATTATGACACCGCCATCCAAATCCT